>CAMAWN010000049.1 GCA_945861865.1 Candidatus Kuenenia stuttgartensis
GTGCCGCCTGATGACCACGAGACGCCGGATTCTCGGTACTGCTTTCGGAGTTCGTAGGTGTTGGTCACGACCGGGTTGATTTGACCGCCGCGGTGGGCTTCTCGGCAGGGCAACCAAGTGGCATCAGTCGCAGCGAGCAGCGAAACGAGGATCAATTCTTGGGGGGGCAATTCTTCGTGCATGTCACAACTTCCAAAAGATGGTGTTGCCAGGTAGGGCGTATGTGGTTACTTCGGGGAGAAACGCTGGAAGTACCTTGATGTGGTGGGGGGGCATGAGATGGCGGGGGTCGCGTGCCGGCCGCTTCTCGTCATTCCACGCCACCGCGATCCTCAACAGGGATCACGTCGTTGAAATCGTCAACGTCGTAGGGTCGTAGCCCCGCCAGCGTGAGCATCTCGCCCTTCACGTCATCCGCCAGAGCCGGCCAAACTTCGATCAGCCGAGCGAGCCACGGATCAGAAACGACGCAAACTGCGTCGGATTCTGCGTCGCCCTGTCCAACAAACTGCGATTTCCCCGCAGATTCGTGCAATAGTTCGGCCCCTACTGGGGGCACTAACTTTTTGTACAGTAAACGGAACGAATCGGAAAGCCCCGGAAATACCGGGCTTTTTCGTTTTCACGCAACGGGCGAGTGACCGATTTCCCTTCCGATTCGCTCATTTCCGCTCCTGAGTGAGTCTGAATGTGAGTCGCTTTGGCGAAGTGCTCGTCCGTGACCTGCAAGTAATGCTTCGCGGCAATCAGTTGTGAATTGCCCAGCCAGGCCGTGACAACGTGAAGTGGATAGGTCTCGGCCAACTCGGTCTCACGAGTGGCACGAAGATTCTGAAAGAGTTTCGGCCACTCGGTCAGGCCGGCCTTGGCGATGATCCGTTGCAGTTGGGTCCGAAGATTCACATTGCTGTCTCGGCGTTGGACGATCACGAATTCAGCCCCGTCTGCCGCGATGTCCCACGCCGCTTCCAGGTACGGGCGAAGTTCCGGGAAGATCGGCACGAGCCGCGAGTCCTTGCCTTCGTGATGCTCCGTCTTGGGGCTGCGGATCAACAGTCGTCCGCGTTCCCAATCCACGTCTGCCCAGCGAAGCAACAGGGTCTCTGACGGCGTGCGCAGACCGCCAAAGCGAGCCAAGGCGAAGATCAGTTTCCATTCATGTCCGGGCACCCCGCGAGCACTTTGTTCGCCTCATCGCGGGACACAAAGTAATCCCGTGACTTGTTGGCCTTCACGAGACAATCCCCCATGTCAGCGAACGGGTTCTCCACAATCAGCCGCTTCCGTAGGGCCGCTCGAAACAGTTGTTTAGCGCGGCCGCAGTGGCGGCGGACGGTGTTGTGTCCCAATTTTCGCGAGCCAAGCATCCATCGCCGCCATTCATCCGTGTCACCGGGAGCGATATCGGCCAGCGGCTTATTCTCGCCGAAATGGTTGACGAGGTTCTTTCTGACCTGCAAGAGATTGATGCGGGTTCTTGGCTTGATGTCCGTTCGACTGACCAAATAGGCGTCAATGAACTCGCCGAGCTTCGTGGTATCCTTTTGGCATTTCTCGCGTGGGGCGATCAGCCCCACGGCCACCAACCGCTTGGCCAGCATGTCTGGAATCTTGCCGGTCCATTCGGCGACTTCGGGGCCGCCAATTCCGTGATACCCTATCGCATCAACTTCGAGAACCTCGGCGCGGGGAGCGTCCCGACCCCAACTCAGCCGGCAACCGCGCCGGCCCAGCGTGTCGAGGTCACCTACCAGTTGTCGGAGGATCTCGACTGGAGCACATTCCAGTTCACCGAATTCGGTTTCGGTGACACCGTCGTCAACATTCCCGGCGGACTGAAGACCGCCTTCGAAAGCGTTCCGATGACGTTCAACGGCACGTCGTTCACGGTCGATGTCGAACTCGACTTCGACACCACAACCGGTCTCGTCCGCATCCTCTTCCAATCAATCGACTCGACGACGCAACTGCCGCCCGACGTCCTCACCGGCTTTTTGCCCCCTGAAGACGGCACCGGCCGTGGCAAAGGCTATTTCTCCTACTCCGTTCAGGCCAAGACAGGCTTGCCGACCGGGACCGAGATCCGCAACGTCGCGTTGATCACTTTCGACAATCAAACAGTCATCGCGACCGATCAGGTCGATCCCCAGGATCCCTCTCAGGGTACCGACCCGGCCAAGGAGGCTCGCAACACCATCGACAGCGGCGCGCCTACCAGCAACGTTCTCGCGCTTCCCGCCAGTCTGGCCACGACCCAGATACCTCCAATGGCTCGGCAACGACGATCAGGGCGGCAGCGGCATTGCCTCTTACGACGTTTACGTCTCCGACAACGGCAGCCCCTTCACCCTATTCCTGCAAGAAACCCGCACCCAGCCTGTTCGGTGGCACTGAACTGGACTGGTTTTGGGCGAAACTCGTTGACCCAGTCAAAGATGTGATCACTGATTTTGAGTCAGGCGAAATAATGAACTAGGTTCTACGGACATTCAAAAACACGGAGCCATGAATGCTGCGAGCCAGACGAAACCGGCGAAGTTGCTGGCCCTTTTCTCATACCTCGTGGCCACTTTCCGGTAACGTTTGATCTGACCGAAGAATCGCTCGATCACATTACACGCCGGACTTCGCGGAATGGCTCACCCGACTGCCTGTGAGGACCAGAGACGTGTTTTCCCCGCTGGCCCGCTCTGGCGACAGGATCGACATGGATTGGGCCTCTCGCATCCTCTCCCGCTGTGGAGAGAAGGCGGGCATCCTCACCCAGAAGTCGGCCAATGGCGACAAGTTTGCCAGTGCCCATGATCTTCGTCGCTCCTTCGGGGATCGGTGGTCCAAGAGAGTGCTTCCCGCACTTCTCCAACTACTGATGCGGCACTCCGACATCAAAACCACAATGGCGTTCTACGTCGGCCGAAATGCCGAACAGTCCGCCGATCAACTTTATGCCGCAAACAGTAGTTTTGGTCAACTTGGTGGCGCTTTAGGCAGTACGGACATTCAAAAGCACTGGATCAGGAGTTCGGCGAGCCAGACGAAGCCGGTGAAGTTCGCCGGCTTTTTTCTCAGATCTCGGGGCCACCCTCCGGTATCGTTTGATGCGGCCGAAGAACCGCTCGATCACATTCCGGTTCTTGTAGCGGCCGCGATGAGACCCCTTCTTCCGCTTCCGTGTCGGATTGGGCCGGATGCAGGCCCGCGCCCGCAACCGTCGCACTCGCTGACGGATGGCGTCGCTGTCAGACGCCGCATCCGCGATCACATGTTTCGCCGTTCCCGGTTTCAGTTCCGCCAGCAGACCCTCGGCCTGCGGAGCGTCGCCACACGGTCCGGCGGTCACCAGCAGTTTCAGCAGACGCCCACGCCGGTCCACGGCCGCGTGGAGTTTGGTCGTCAGTCCTCCCCGGCTGCGTCCCAGGCAGCGCCGCTGGTCGGCCTCCTCTTTTTTTCCCCCGCCCGACGGCGGCCGGTCGAGGCCACCGGATGGGCTTTAATACTCGTGGAGTCGAGTTGCACTTCCTCCAGATCCGGTTCTCCCAAGGCGCGGGCGATCCGTTCCCAGACTCCCGCCGCGCACCAGCGATCAAACCGCTTCCACACCGTATTGGATTTGCCGTACCGCGCGGGAAGGTCTTCCCACGGAATGCCGGTCTTCAAAACGTAGTGCACCGCATCCACGAACAAGCGGTTGTCAGAGGCGGTGCGTCCGGGATCCCCTGCCTTGCCGGGTAACAGGTCTTGGATCTGGTTCCATTGAGCATCGGTCAGTTCGTGTCGGCGTCGCAGGCGGAACTCCTCCTTGAGTTCCACAAAGACTCCTCAAAAACACCGTGCTCCGCCAGATTGAATGTCCGTACTGCCTAGCCCAAGACCGTTCGCGCGATGCTGTAGTAGATCACTCCGCCGCTGATATCGACCAGGGCGGCGATCAGCGGATTGGACATCATCGCTGGGTCCATGCCGAGCTTCTTGAAGGCCAGCGGCAGCAGCGTTCCCGCTATCGAACCCATCCAAACCAGCATGAAGACCGTCATCGCGACGACCATCGCCTTCGCTGGATGTTCGAGGAACATCGCCAACAAGAATGCCTCGACCATCAGAGCTAAGCCGAGCAGCGTGGCCATCAACAGTTCGCGGCCCAGCAGCCGGATGCAATCCTTTCGCGTGAGCGTTTCGATCGTCAACGCGCGGATCACCAGCGTCGCGGATTGCGAGCCGCTGTTGCCGCCGCTGGCCAACACGAGCGGCAGAAACGCGACGGCCCATTCCGCTTCGGTGGCATTTGGCCGAAAATGCTTGAGCGCGGTTGCCGACAAAAATCCAGTCGCCAACAGCCCGACTAGCCACACGCCGCGTTTCCAGAGGATTTGCATCACTGGGGTGGCGAGGTAACTGTCTTCGAGCGGTGACATGGCACCCGCGCGGTACACGTCTTCGGTCGCCTCTTCTTGCAAGACGTCGATCACGTCGTCGTGTGTGATGATGCCGACCAACCGGTTCTGGTTGTCAGTTACGGGGATCGCGAGGAAGTCGTACTTTGCCATGACCTGGGCGACTTTTTCCTGATCATCATCGACGCGAACGGCGAAGACGTCCCGCTCCATGATGTCGTCGATCTTCGCGTTTGGCCTCGCGAGGATCAGCGTGCGCAAGGTCACGAAGCCGTTGAGTTTTCGGTCGTCATCCAGAATGTAGATGTAGTAAATCGTCTCGCGATCGGGAGCCTGTCGGCGAAGCTGATCGAGAGCCTCGGCGACAGTGATGTGCTCCGGCAGCGAGGCGTAGTCGGTCGTCATAATCGAACCGGCGCTGCCGTCGGGATACGAGAGCAGACGGCGAATATCGTTGCGCTCGGCCTGAGCCATCAACGGCAGCAGAGCATCGACGTGGTCCGGGTCCATTTCTTTGAGCAGGTCCACGCGATCGTCGGGCGCCATCGTCTCGATCAGTTTCGAGAGATGCGGGCGTTCGACGCTTTCGACCAACTGCATCTGCCGCGCCGGCTCGAAGTAGCCGAAGATTTCCGCCTGTTTCTCGAACGACGCACTGGCAAGCACCGACCAAACCTCGGCTGGCGGGACATGATTCAAGACTTCGGAGGAAGTGGCCGGATGCAGGGCATCGAGAAACTCGCGCAGCCCGGCGGAGTCGTTGAGTTGGAGCAACTCACGCAGTTCGGGAAGCAACAGTTGTCCGAGCATCGCGGACTCCGTGGTTGATCGTTCCGCCAGAAAGCGGGACTACGAACAAACTCGCCCCGTGGGAAGTCCCGACGGGGCGAAGTGTGAAGTGATTCGTAGCCAATTCTTGAAAGCGATCAACGCTTCGAGAATTGGAAGCTGCGACGAGATTTCTTGTGGCCGTACATTTTTCGTTCAACCATGCGGCTGTCACGAGTCAGGTAACCGCCGTCCGCCAGTGCTCCGTGCAGCAGCGGGTTCTTGGCCTGCAAGGCGCGAGCGATGCCGAGCATCACGGCTTCGGCCTGTCCCGTCGGACCGCCACCGTGAGCGAGAACTGAGACATCGACCTTACCCACCAGTTCGGTCGCCTTGAGCGGCGCGAGGACCGAGTTGCGGTCTCGTTCGTTGACGCAGTATTCCGCGAGTGGTCGACCATTGATCGTGACGACGCCATTGCCGTCCTTCAGTCGCACACGAGCGACCGCCTTCTTGCGGCGGCCTGTCCCCATCGCGACGCCGTTCTTGTCGATCTTGCCACGCACCAATTGCGGCAGGCGCGGCTGAATTTCCGCCACGGCGACGGGTGCTCCTCCGGCTTGTCCCAGTGTCAGGTCGGCAGCCAATTCGGTTGCCACCGGAGCGGTTTCAACTGCTTGTTCTTCGTTTTCCATGAATCTCGATCCGATGAATTTCTGTCAGTGAACTGTGCGAAGATGAATGTGCGAGGATGACTACACGAATGCCGGCAACTCGACCGGACATTGAGCCTGATGATCGTGCTTGGGGCCTTTGAACAGCCTCAACTTCATGAGCATATTTCGGCCGAGCTTGGTCTTGGGCAACATGCGTCGGACAGCATTCATCAAAATGTCATCCGGTTTTTTGGCCAGCCGATCGGCGGCCGTCATGATCTTGCGACCGCTGGGGAATCCCGAGAACCGCTGGTACACCTTTTGTGCCGTCTTGGTGGTGTAGTACGGGATTGTGGGGTGGCTCATCTTCCGGCCGGTGAATCGCACGCGTTCGACGTTGACGACCACGACATAATCGCCGCTATCGACGTTCGGCGTGTAATCCGGCTTGTGCTTGCCCATCAACACGGTAGCGATCTTGGTCGCGAGTCGTCCCACCACCTGACCGTCGGCATCGACGGCGAACCATTTCTTGGAGCTGGGAGCAGCCTGTTCGACGGTCAATGCGAATGATCGATGGTTCGCGGTTTTGCGTCGCTTGATCGACGGAATCTTACGAGTCTCGGTAGTCACGGTAATCCTCGAAAATCTCAACTCAACAGGTCACCATCGGCCAGAGTTTTGGACGACACTTTGTCCCAAGCCGGGCGTAAGAACGCGGCAAAGTAGCGACTGACCACGGCCAGTTCAACCTCGCCGTCCGTCTTTTGTAGCCCGACCCCTCGTGGGTCGGATGATTCCGTCATCGCTTCAAATCATTCAGGCCACAAAGGGCGAATGGCACTTCCTGAGTTGTTTGAGTTTCGGTTTCCGTTCGCATCGCTTCAGATCGGGCGAGTCTCCGAGGTTTCGTGAGTCGTGGAGACTTCGACGGTCTGCGTTTGGTGGCACGAGGCTCAATCCGACGGTGCCGGCCGCTGACGTGGTGAGTGGCGATGTCGGTCAAAAAGCGTTCGAGGAGTTCCGCGCGATGGTCTGACAACCCAGGAAGTACCATTCCCACAAGGGCCTGGGCTACGGGATTCGGCATTGGCATGTTCTCGAAAGCGCGGCACAATTGCGGCACAGAGTTCGCACCATGATCGGCAGCGGTGCCAGCAGGACGCTCGCACCATGTCACGAGTTTTCTCTGCGAAAGGCGTCGATGATGAGTCGCGTCGCAGGTCGGTTGAGTTCGAGTTCCTTCAAATGCCTGGCGGTTCTGGCCTCGTGGGTGATCGCGGCAACGGGTGGACTGTCTCAAGAGACCGCCGCGCCAACGAGGCCTCCCGATCTCAAGACAACACCGCCGTTGGTCTTTTCTGCGGAGGCGGCGTTTCATCTCAACAACGACACGACTTTGCGGCGCTGGCTGAAGGACGGCCGCTCGCGACTGGATGCCGGCCAAGTCAGCGAAGGGTTGCTGCTGTGGCAGCGGATTCTGGATCGAGGCGATGACGGCTTCGTCAAGTTGCGAGCCGACGGGCAGTGGCTGGAAGTTCGCGGAGAGGTGCTGCGCGGTCTCAGTGAAATGCCGCCAGTTGGCCGGGCAACCTACGAGCGATTATTTGGCACGGCCGCGCGGCAGTTGTTTGAGCAGTCGCAACAGACCGGTCGCTCGATCTTCGCCACCGAGACGATGCGACGGTACTTTCACACGGCGGCCGGGTTTGACGCGGCGCGCTGGCTGGCCACACGCTGGCTCGACAAAGGGGAGACTCGTACCGCCGCGCGACTGTTCGAGCGATTGCTGTCCGAGCCAGTCCATCGTGAGCGGCTGACTCCAAATTTGCTGGTGCAAGCGGCGGTGGCTCAGCGACTGGCGGGAAACGAAATCCGCGCGCGAGAACTGCTGGCAATGCTGGGTGCGACGAAAATTCGGATCGCCGGCGAAGAGCGATCGGCGACGCAGTTGGCGGAGCAGCTTGTTGCTCGGAGCATTGAAACGGTGCCGAAAGAGTCCGCCAACGTATCACGCGAGTGGTTGACGGCGAGCGGCAGCTTCGCGCGCAACGCGGCCCCGTCCGGCAGCGTGCCGTGGTTGAAGCCGCTCTGGACTCCGGTGTCATTGGCAGCGAACTCCTCCGACCGGTCGGCGATTCAAGATTGGCTGGTGAATCAGGACGAACACAACACACAACAGCTCGCGGTGGCGGTCGAGCCGATTGTCGTGCGCGGGCAATTGGTCGTGCGCGAATTGAATGGGGTCTCGGCGTTCGATCTGCGAACGGGCCGGCGGTTATGGACGTTTCCGGCCTCGCTGCCGTTTAGCGAGTGGCTGCCGCGCGCCATGGCTCAAGCCGGAGAGGGCAACCGCGTCAACGCCGTGCGAGATGGCTTCGTGACGAACTCCGCTTGCGGCATGTTGTCGAGCGATGGGCGGCGCGTGTTCGCAATCGACATGATCCCCTCGGGGAGCAAACCGGGGGGCGACAAAGATGTCGACGAAGATTCGGGGAAGCGCGATCTCGACCTGCTGACGCAGTTGGTGGCGTTGCCGATTGCTGAGTCGTGGGCGACGCCTCTGGCGTCGGCAGAACGGACGCCAGAGGCATCCGCCGCGATGACTCTTCGGCCAACTTGGACACTGGATGGTTTGGCGGCTGCGAGCAAATTGGGGCATCGTGGCTGTGGCATCCAATTCCTCGGCGCACCGGTCATCGTGGACGAGCAACTGTTCGTGATGGGCGAGCTATTTTCATTCGACGAATTCGCGGCCGAGAAAAACAACCAACTCTGCCTGATCGCGATTGATGGTTCGAACGGCGAGCCGCTGTGGTGTCAGGGGCTGGCGTTGGTCGATGAACCGTTCTTCAAAGTCCGGCAGCGCAGTCGCCGCAACCCCGTTGGTTCACCGACGGTCTCAGACGGCATGTTGATCTGTCCGACCGACGTTGGGTTGTTCGTCGGTGTCGATTTGGTGACAGGCCGACAGCGTTGGGTGCATGACTATCGCATCGGCGAGTCTGGAGTCCGTCGCGAGTTTTTTCCGGAATCCCTCGGCTGGGATGGCACGCCAACGTGGCCAGTGATTCATCGCGACCGAGTCTTGCTGCTGTCACGATTCTCCGAAGAGTTGCATTGCGTCGAAACGACAACCGGAAAGCTGCTGTGGCAAGTGCCGCGCGGCAACGCGGTCTACATCGGTGCGGTGACAGACGATCGCATCGTGCTGGTGGGTGAGCGCGACGTCCGCGCGATCCCAATGCCGGCGGATGGCACGGTCGGTCCCGGCGTGACCCCAGCACCGCAGAAAGTCGGACGTGCGATCGCGAATGAACCGATTGAGCCGTTGTGGACTCATCTGGTCGGGCCAGTGACGGGACGCGGTGTGCGGGTTGGTGATGACTTGCTCGTGCCGCTGAAGTCGGGCCGAGTCGCGTGCCTTGATCTCACGACCGGTCGCGATCGAGGTTTTGCAGTGACTCGGACGTTTGATCTCGCGGCCATTCGCCGCGGAACTCGCCAAGAAGACGAGAGGGATCTCGCAGAACATGAATTCGCGCCCTGGCCGGGGAATCTGATCGCGTGCGACGACGTCATCGTCTCGCTGGGACTAGGCCGCGTGGCCGTGTATCCGCAGGCGCGAGCGGCGTTGGCGTCGCTCCACGATCGGCCGGAGTCCGTTGAGCGGCGGTTGCTCGAATCCGAACTCACGATGCTGTTGGGATCGGAAGCCTCTCCCGTCGCCGAACTCAAAAATGTGCTGCAATCGGAGCTGTCTCCGGAACTGCGTCGGCAAGCGGAACGGCAACTGCGAGAGTCGCTGTATCTCGAACTCAGCCGCGATCCCGATCAAGCGGACGAGCTGTTGCTACAACTCGAACGACTGGCAGACACGACCGGCGAGCGAGCTCGATTACTGCAACGAATTTGTGAGGTCTCGCTGCCGCGCGATCCGGTTCGCACGGTACGAGCGGCTCGTGATTTGGCCGCGCTGTCGCTCGATCACGAATTGGAATTGGATGAGCACGGCCAGCATGTCGTGTCGCTCGACACTTGGGCACGCGGCTTTCTGCGGCAGGTGCGAGGTCGCGTCGCGGACTCGCCCGATGAGGCAGATCGAGTCAATGTCCTGCTGGACCACGAGCGAGATGCGATGCTGAAATCCTCCGATGTCAGCGGGCTGCGACAGTTCGCTCGGCTTTGCGACGATTGGCCGCAGGCGAGCGACGTTCGATTTCGATTGGCGGACTTGCTGCTCGATCGCGGCGACTTTCAAGAGGCGGAATTGCTGCTGGCTCGCGATCGCCTCTCGGCCGATCCGCGAATCGCGGCCGCCGCGACCGCTCGGATGCTGCGGCTGTGGGAACACGTTGGTTTGTACTCGCTGGCGGCAAACTTGCTGAGTGAATTGGAAGACCGATTCGGCGACGTCGAATTCGTGAGTCGCGAGCAAATTGGCGAAACGAGCACGACGCGCCCGCGAGTGGCGGCAGCCGAGAACCCCTCGCTGGCGCGTCGGGCTAAAATGACCGGTCGCGCATTCGTGTCGGCGTTTTCTCGCGACTCAATGACGTGGCAAGCGTTCGCTCGGCGACAACGGCCGATCTGGGACGTGCGTCACGTGGCGATCTCCGAGGATCGAACGCGAACCAGCGAACTGCGACTGGTCGAGGGCTTCGGCAACGGTGACATTCGTAATCGGACGTTGGTTCGCGCGGGCATCGGTGTGCATCTCTTCCAAACGCAGCCGCTGTTCCGGCCACTTCAGGAACCGGGTTGGCAGATCGTCGATCGCGATTCCGGAGTCGTGATGGGGCAGTTGCCGCAATTGGATCGCTACTACCCGACCGGCCTGCAACCGGGAGCACCGGCGGCGGTCAATCATTTCTTCCCAGTCGGCGGGCCGGGGCGGATGTTGGGCTTCTCGTTGCTCGGTCGCGATCAAACGGAAGCCGCGTGGGACACGTCGTTCGTTCCGCTGCGAGCGACTCAGGAGTTTCTGCGAGTCGGGCCGGTGGGTCCGAGCTTCTGCGTGTATCAGTCGCGGCAGCATCTGATCGTCGTCGATCCGGCAACCGGCCGAATCGCTTGGCGGCGCGAGCTGGAACCGCATTCGGGATTGTTCGGCGAGAACGAGACCGGCCTGTTCGGCGACCGCGAGGCGCTGTTCGTGTTCGGATCGGATCAGTCGGCGTTTACCGTCTACGAAACTGCGACCGGCCGCGAGATTCGTCAGGGACGATTGCCGGTCGATCAGCATCAATCGCGTCGCGCGTTCGGCCGCAAGCTGTTCCACATTACCGAGGTCCAAGGCGTTCGTCGCCTGCGAATTTGGGATCCGTTGACCGATCGCAACGAACTGGACGAGCCTCTGCCCAACGGGACATCCGCGTTTTCGCCGCACATCACGAAGGATGGCGAATTGCTGCTCGTGCTGCGATCCGGCCGAGTCCGCGTGTTCGATGTTTACAACAGCCTCGTCAAACTGGACGTGACACTTCCCGAATCCGACGTCCGCGGCACGAACATGCTGCGAGCCTTCTCTGACCGCGACCGTTACTACCTGAATCTGCAACGAGTCCTCGACAACTCCAACCGGATTTCGATGAGCTATTTCCTGAACGAAACACTGGTCCCCAATGCCGAAGTGCTGGGCGACCTGTACGCCTTCGAGCGGCCGGCGACGCCGCAACCGCTCGACGAAGTGACCGGCACGCTCGGCAAGAGACTGTGGATGCGGACGATGCCGCAGCGCACAATCCTGCGACTCGACAATGCTCGGCTGCCGTTCTTGATCGCAGTGGCTCGGCAACAGGATCGCACTCGCACTGACAAGTCCGCGCTGCGGGTCGAGGCGATCGACGCGCTGTCCGGCGATTTGCTCGGCTCGAGCGACCATGTGCTGCCGACGCGACTGGTCCAGACCCAACATGACCCCGCTGCCGCCCGCGTGACGCTCGTCGGCTTGAGCACGCGGATCACGTTGGACTACGGCCGCGAGAAACAACGGCTCGCGAGACCGGACCTTCCGTGGTAGTCCGAAGCGAGTCGTCCATGCGCGTCATCCTGCTTGGAGCCAGCAACGTCACGCTCGCATTTCCGCGTCTGTGGCACGGGCTGCGTCGAGCGTGCGCCGAGCCGGTTGAGATGTTCGCCGCGCATGGTCACGGCCGATCGTTCGGAATGTGGAGCCGCATCGGTCCGCGCGAGTTGCCCGGCATCGTCCCGTGTCGCTTGTGGGACGACCTCGCCGCGCAATCTCCCAGCGCCGAGCCGCCACGAGCACTCATCACGGACGTCGGCAACGATCTGTTGTACGGCGTCGATCCGGACCAGATTGCGGCGTGGGTCTCGACTTGCATCGAACGCCTGAATGCGATGTCCGCGCGAATCGTGCTGACTCAACTCCCGATCGCCAGTGCGCTGAGCCTCGGGCCTACACGGTTCCGGTTCTTCCGCTCGTTGTTCTTCCCGGCCAGCACCGTTCAATTCAGCGACCTCGTGCCAAAAGTCACGCGGCTCAATCAGCACCTCGTCGATCTCGGTCGCAAGCATGACATTCGAACGCTTGAACTTCGGGGCCAGTGGTATGGTTTCGATCCGATTCACATTCGTCGCCGACACCGCGATCCCGCTTGGCAAGAACTGTTGGCTTCGTGGTTTGACGATCCAAAGTTCACACAATTTCGCGCGGCCAGCCCCACGGAATCACTGCGTCAATGGCGGCAACGCCCCAGTGAACGGCGTTGGTTTGGTCGCGAACAAAAGGCAATTCAGCCGTCATTGCGAGAAGCGGATGGCTCGACGCTCTGGCTGTATTGATCCGCCCCCAAGGGGCCGCAATCGACGCGTCACGACAGCAGCATCTCCAAGTCCTCTGCCGACAGTTGTTCCAGCACACTGCCGTTCTCTTGGAGAATCGCGTCGGCAAGACCTTTCTTCTTGGTTTGCAACTCGGCGATTTTTTCCTCGACTGTGTTACGGCAGATCAGGCGGTACGCGAAGACCTGCTTCGTTTGGCCGACTCGGTGAGCACGGTCGATCGCTTGCGCTTCGACGGCGGGGTTCCACCACGGGTCGAGCAGAAAGACGTAGTCAGCCGCCGTCAGGTTCAAACCAAGGCCGCCGGCCTTCAGGCTGATCAGGAACAGCGGGCACTTCTCGTCGCTCTGGAATCGCTCGACGCACGCGCGGCGGTCGCGCGTTTGGCCGTCGAGATATTCGTAAACGATACCGCGCGCGTCGAGGTGATGCCGCACGATCGACAACATGCTGGTGAACTGCGAGAAGACCAGCGTCTTGTGCTTTTCGTCGATCAGCTCTTCGAGGTGCGGCAGCAGGACGTCCAATTTCGCGGAGCCTTCGCCGATCTTCGCCTTGTCCAGCAGAGCCGGATGACACGCCGCCTGCCGCAGTCGCAGCAGCGCTTCGAGGACGTGCATCTTCGACTTCGCCAGCCCCTGATTTTTGACGAGCCCCAGCAACGACTGGCGGTAGTGGTCGCGCATCTCGGCGTAGAGCCGCTCTTGGTCTTCGTTCATTTGGCAGAACAGCGTCTGCTCGATCTTGTCCGGCAGGTCGGCGGCGACTTGTTGCTTGGTGCGGCGGAGGATGAATGGTCGCAGTCCGCGAGCGAGGAACTCGCGCGACTCTGGCTTCTCGACATCCGCCGCATGCGAACGGAAGACCGTGCTGCGGCCGAGCATTCCGGGATTCAGGAACTCGAAGATCGACCACAGATCGCCGAGATGATTTTCGATCGGCGTACCCGACAGGGCCAGCCGATTTCGAGCGTTCAACAATCGGGACGCCTTCGCCACTTGTGAGCCGGCATTCTTGATCGTCTGGGCTTCGTCGAGCACGACGTAATCGAAGAGGATGTCCTTGAGCACCATCACGTCGCGGCGGAGCGTGCCGTAGGTCGTGAGGATCACGTCGTAGTGGGTGAACTCAGGTCGCAACTCGGCACGATCGAGGCCAGCGTATTCCAGCACACGCAGGTTGGGAGTGAACTTGGCGCACTCCTGCGCCCAGTTGAAGATCAGCGACTTCGGGACCACGATCAACGACGGGCGATATTCTCCTTTCGTCTTCGACTTGGCTTGGTTCTTGCGATCTTGCAGCACCGCCAGCATCTGCACGGTCTTGCCCAAGCCCATGTCGTCCGCCAGGCAGCCACCGAATTTGAAGTCCTGCAAGAACTCCAGCCAACCGACGCCATCGCGCTGATAGCCGCGCAGTTCACCCTTGAAGTTGGCCGGTTCGTTTGCGGACGTCACGCCGGCGAAGTTTTTCAGCTTGTCGCGAAGCTCGGTGAATTTCGTGTCGAAGTCCACCAGCGGTTGCGTCGCGAGCAGCGCGTCGAGCAGGCCGACTTGATGTGTCTCAAACCGCAGGTGCTCCCCTTCGACCGTCCCTAATCCCGCGAGCAAGCCGTACTGTTGGAGCCATTCTTCGGGGATGATGCCCAGCGAGCCGTCATCGAGCCGCACAGTGCTGTCGCCGCGCGCGAGCGCCGCGAGTAATTCCGGGAAGGTCACGCGACGGCCACCGAAGTCGGCCTCGCCATGCAACTCGAACCAGTCGATGTTCGACTGCACGCGGAACTTGAGCTGTCCCGCTTGCCAGACTTGTCGACCATCCGCTTTGACGCCCCAGCCCTTGGGCATCAGGTTGCGAACCGCCGGCCCTAGCTCACGAGCTAAAATCTCGACGTCGTGCGCACCACGCCGCTTGTCGATCAAGCGTTTGAAGCCCGCGCCGACCAATTGCGTCCAGGCGATTTCTTCCAGTTGCCGATTGCGGATCAGACAACGTCCCGCTTGGCGTTCGACGATCGCTCCCTGCGGACTACTGGCGCGGACCATCGTGCCGGAGTAATCGAACTGGACTTCGCCCTTCAGCCGCTCTTGTTGCCAGCGCGGGCCGCGCGGCGTGTGAATCAGAATCGCCGGCACCGGCACAACACGGACCTCCTCGAGCTTGAGGTTCTCCGGCAAGTCCAGCTTCGGAGCGTTCGGCATGTCGAGCAGTCGATCGACCAGTTCTTCCTCTTCGCCATCCGCGACCGACAGTGGTGGTTCGCGGCGCAACAACTCCGCCCACTCGATCTGCCCTGAGTCGCTCCAACGGCAGAGTCGATGCGTGACAACAATGTCCGGCTGCGTGACTTCGTCAGCGAGCTGCTCACCATTTGCAGCCGCGGCTTTTGTTTCGCGCAGGTCGGACAGCTTGAGCACGTTCTCAGACGACGACTCCTCTTCCGTGCCGGCATCCTCGCGATCGAATTCGCCCATTGCCGGGACTGCGGGCGTAGCATGCAGCGGCATCAACACGAAGCCGCCGGGCACGACCAACTCGGCGGCACGCATCGGCAGTGTTTCGTCGGAGCGTTCCCAGCGGCCCTGAAGTTGCCAAAGCTGATTCGCCTCGTCGAAGACCACGCTGACCGCCATTTCCCAAGACGGCTCGGTATCCCAGGAGATCGCGCGCGAAGAGAGTTGGTCTTCGTCGTCTTCTTGAAATCGCAGCCGTCCGGTCGCACAGATCTCAGGCATCAGAAGTTCGGCGAGATCGAACGGCACTCGAAAGCGATTCGCGGCCGCTTGCAGCTCGCTCTGCTGCGCGTACCAGTTCGAGCGTTCGGCAACTCCGCCCAGCAGTGTTGCCAGAATGTGGCGGTCCTCTTCCAGCGTGACGTCATCAAAGCGATTCGCCCGAACTCGGAGCGGCTTCAGTTTTCCCCAACTGCCGTTGTTTCGCCGCTGCCTCTGCACCAGTCCGATGACGAGCTGCTTTTCGAGCTGGCTCTGTTTGACGTCGATCTCGTAGAAGATTTCGGTCTCGCGAAGTTCCGCCGACGGGGCCGCCTCGCCCGCGTCCATCGTGTTCCGCAGAAGATTGAGCTGAGTTTCCCACTCACGGACGCGCGGTTCGATGACGACGGCCGCCGGTTTCAACTTGCGGCGATTGAGGCTGGCGGGCCGCACCGCATCGCCGGAGGCGACTTCGTCCCAATCCTCCTCGTCGTAGTCCCATTCGAGCGGTTCTTCCTCGGTGGTGAACGGCGGGAAGTAATTCGGTTTCGACGCGTCGTTGATGTAGCCCGTCTGCTCGGCTTGCAGGATCGTGGCCCAGACGTGCTTGCAACGGACCTCGTGCGGATTGCCATGCCCGTTCGCGCACGAGCAAGCCATCAGCATCGCGTCGTCGCGGCGAGTGAGTTGCGTCTGAAACTCGGTTCCGTCCTCGACCACTCCGAACAATTCGTCGGCGGTGACACGCGTGATCGCAACCCGCTCCGCCTTGACGTACGCCTGCCCTCGAAAGCGGATATCTCCGCGAAACTTGCTTTCCAAACTCGATGACAATGACACAGACGGCTCCCCTGTCTCCTCAGGCAAAGTCGGATGTGAAGGTCCGAAATTCGCACCATCGCGTGTGATTGCGCGAAGAGGGTCACGGTAACGGATGCTCGCCGGGCTGGGTAGGTCCGGTGATGAGATTGCCATGAAGTTATGGGAACGCGGCGACTGACGAGTTGCGATTTCTCATCCTCCCCTTGGGAGAGGGCCGGAGTGAAGGAGTCAATCATCGACCGGCCATCATTCGGCCTTCGGCCACCTTCTCCCCAAGGGAGAAGGATTGAATCGAGACCGCAAGGGGTTGTGTCGTCCGCACGCTGTCAGCTCTGTGTTCACTCTTCTAAACTCTGCCGACTTTTCGACACGCACCTCTTGAGATCGCTTCGCATGGCGTCCGCGCCCGTCAACTTGGGACTCATCGGCCTTGGGCCGTTTTGGGAGAGTCGGTTTCGTCCAGCGTTGAAGAAGCTGTCTTCAAAGTTGCGCATCGTGGCGGTGTACGACAACGTCATCAGCCGCGCTGAACAGGCTGCCCGCGAAGCGACTGCTAGCCTCGTGGGCGGTGTTGCCGCACTTGCGGACCGAGCGAATGTCGATGCGTTGTTGTTGCTGGATGCCGGCTGGCAAGGCTCCGCGATTTTGCGTCTGCTGAGCGATCGCCGCAAACCGATCCTTCTGGCGGCGCGACCGGATGCGGAATTGTCCGAGCTGCAGCAATGGCACGATCAAGCCGTCGCACACGGACTGACCATCATGCCGGCGTTTCCGCAGCGATGCACTCCGGCGAGTCACCGTCTGCAAGAGTTGATAGTGACTCAACTCGGCCAGCCGTTGCGTGCGGAGATTGCGATCTCGCCCGCCAATTTGCAGGCAGTGCCGTTCGCAACCGAATCGGACTTCGGCGGTCAAACTCCGCCACCGCAAGACTCGCTTCTGGAGTGGGCCGACTGGTGCCACTATCTCTTTCGAGCGGTGCCGCAACAGATCACTCGCCGAGGCGATGGTCAAAGCTGGCGATTCGACTTTCCGCCATTGGCATCGAGCAGTTCTCCGCAGGACGTTCGTGTTGCAGAACTGTCGCTTTGCCAAGCCGCTCCTGTGGCTGATCGTCCGACACTCGACGAGGTTCATCTGCACTGCGAACGAGGTCAGGCACGGCTGCTTGGTCCGACGACGATTGAATGGACCGCTGACGGAAAATCGCAAACAGAAGAATTAGCCACCGAACGAACCGAGACCGAAGTCTTGCTCGATCACTTTTGCCGCCGCGCCGTCGGCGGACTGATCCCAGTGCCCAGCCTGGAAGACTTCCTGCGAGCTCGAGCGGCGATCAGCGTCGCGGAAGACTCACCTTGGCACAAATCGTTCTGATGATGTTCCGGGGTCCCTCCGTGACAGCCACCCACAAACGAAGATTAGCGCCAGACACTCGCATGGCAAAGAAGGGATCGCAAAATTCAACGGGCTGCTAGCGCCCTGCGGCTGGTTTACGGTTCCAACAAGTCGCACGGATACGGTGTGCGATCGACTTTCGGCAGTACCTTGGGCTTGTAGATCTCGGTGTACGCTTTCGCGAGCCGATGTTGATCCAAGGCTTCCGGCGAACTCCAGCGTTCGACCAGAATGAACACTTTCGGGTCGGTCTGCGACTGATACAGTTCGAAGCGTTCGCAGCCCGGTTCTAAACGGGAGAGCCGCGTTTGTTCCAGCAACAGCGAGCGGATCTCGGGGACGTCTCGTTCGTTTTTGACGGTGACAACCACGTTGTTGAAAGTCATGACGAGCCTCGTGAAGATCGGGTGGGAAACGATTCGACTTGCGGCAGAATAACTCTGTCGAACATTGTGTGCCACGGCTGTCTCAGCCGTGTGCGGTCGAGATCGCACGGCTAAGACAGCCGTGGCACGGAGAAGTCCGCGATGCTGAATGAACTCGAACGTCATGGCCGAGGTGCTCAGGCTGATCCGCCGAATCGGTTCGAGGCAGTTCATGCGGAACGTGACTTCGAGCAACTCGCCGAGGATGACTCGGCCGACGAGCGGCCTGTGAAGACGCGGTTTCTGGTCGATCACTCGCGGTCGATCGTCAGCGAGAACGACAGTCCGGACATCCCGTTTCGTTACAGCGTGAATCCGTACCGGGGTTGTGAACACGGCTGCGCGTACTGCTACGCGAGACCGACGCACGAGTATCTCGGCTTCAATGCCGGACTCGATTTCGAGAGTCGCATTCTCGTGAAGGAACGCGCGCCGGAGTTGCTCCGCGACTGGCTGGCTCGCGACGAGTACCAGCCGGAATGGATCGCGTTTTCCGGAGTGACCGACTGCTATCAACCGGCCGAGCGGCGGTTTGAGTTGACTCGCCGCTGTCTGCAAGTCGCGGCCGAATGCGGTCAGCCGATCGGCATCGTCACAAAAAACGCGATGGTCGCGCGAGATCTCGACCTGCTGCAACCGATGGCCGAGCGGCGGACGGTGCGCGTGCTGCTGAGCGTCACAACACTCGACAAGGAACTGGCTCGGACGCTCGAACCACGCACCAGTTCTCCAGAGGCACGGTTGCGGACGATTCGTGAGCTATCTGCGGCGGGCGTTGAAGTCGGCGTGATGATCGGGCCGGTCATTCCCGGCCTGAACGACATCGAGATCCCGGTGATCCTGCAAGCAGCGAAGGAGGCCGGTGCGGTCATAGCGGCCTACGTCCTGCTGCGGTTGCCGCTGACCGTGCGGCCGGTCTTCACGGATTGGTTGGCGAAGGCTCTGCCGTCCAAGAAAGACAAGATTGAATCGTTGATCCGGCAGTGTCGCGGCGGAGAACTGAACGACTCACAATTCGGACGTCGCCGGATCGGCGAAGGACAGATCGCCGAACAGATCGCCCAGACATTTCGAGTCTTCGCCAAGAAGCACGACCTCGACCGAAAAGTTCCACCGCTGGAAACGCGATTCTTCAAACCCCCGACGCCAACCTCCGGACAGTTGCGGCTTTTCTGATGTCCGACAATTTCTCAAACGGATCGGACATCTTGGCCAGAAGTTGGAAACCGGAAGTCGCGCCGTTCCCACTGGCGGAACTCGCACCGGTTGAGTGTCCCATCAGTTCGCAGCGGATGAGTGAATCGACGTTGGCGTCTTGCAGGCTCGTGGCGAACAGATTCCGGAATACCGTCGGAGCCGTTTGATGTGGTTGACGGATGGCTTGTGTGATCCGGAGGAACTCCGTTCGCAGGCGATCGGATTGTACGGCACCGGCATCCGACCAAAGATACCGTGACAAGGCCAGCCGCTTTTCCGAATTGGCGTGGCCGTTGGGAGCGACCTCAATCGTACGCAGATGATGAACGAACTCTTCAGCGTGCGGTGGCCGGAAGTGCGACGTGGTTCGAAGCACACGAGCCTTAGCCACAAAGTTCAGGAGATGCCTCGTTGCCGTCCGATAGCGATTGATCGTCTGCACCGACAACCGCAACACCTGCTCGTGATGCCGCAGCCATCTCACCTGCAACTCGTTGAGAGTCACGGCGTCGAAACTCAACGCCGCTGGCGCGCCGGTTCCCAACTGCGAATGGATCTGAGCGGCCATCTGCTTGTCCTTGTCCGATCCGGCACGGGGCCGGCGACCCTCTTCAATGTACGTCAGATACCAAACCTTGCCTCACAGATCGCCTCGCACTTTTCCAACACGGAAGGAACTCTGTTTGACTGCCATGCGTTGGCCTTTCAGAGAATTCCCTCTCCACAAAACGCCACAAACACCGCCACAAAAGGGAAGCTCTGAATGCACTCCAGAAACGCAAAAGCCCACGAGCCATTTAATTATGACTCGTGGGCCGTCGATCAGGCGGAGAGGGAGGGAAACGATCCGCCGATTATCGCAACCTATGTATTTGTAGCATGTTGCGACCGAGGTCGAAACAGGTCAAGAACTTCGGATTTCACTCCAATTCACTGACGATCTTTGTGATTCCCGGCTGGTCACTGGGTTTTGCCATCGAGTTTTCACAAGTCTTTCACAAAACGTCGGTGTTCGGTGAGGCTGCAAGAGCCTGAATAATCTCCGCCATGAGGGGAAGCGCACCAGATGACTCCTCCTGGCTCCGCCTCAACATCGCCACCCGCGTCCGCGACGAGTTCGGGATCGAAGCCGCTCTAGCCCTCGCGGGCCATGCTTCGCCGTCGATGACGGCACACTACGCGAGCAACATGGATGGCCTGGCGGTAA
Organism: Candidatus Kuenenia stuttgartensis; assembly: GCA_945861865.1. Classification (GTDB taxonomy): domain Bacteria; phylum Planctomycetota; class Planctomycetia; order Planctomycetales; family Planctomycetaceae; genus SXKJ01. The sequence goes on from CAMAWN010000049.1 coordinate 20,386, forward strand.
AGGTGGTGCCGAGGATCGGATAAGATCACGGATCGAGATGAACCCGGCCACGCCGCCGGCTCAATTCACGAAGGCTACTACAAATGCGACCGGTTATGTCCGCACACCGCTGCCCGATCTGCGAGATCCGCAAGCCGCTTTCTTTCAGGACAGTTCACTCACAATCGCTACGGGCTTCTACCATGTCGGAGCCTGAATTCAATTCAAAAAAAGCCTTAATGGTCGTGTAGTATTCTGCCGAGGGCGGATCCATGTGCGTGGTTGTCGGCACTTCGAGGAAACGCTTCGGAGAAGTCGCTAGTTCAAACAGGCGGCGGCCCAATTTCGGCGAGATGAGTTCGTCCCGTTCACCGTGAGCGACCAGCAGCCGACCGTTGTAGAACTGAATTCGCTCATCCGATGGGAAGCGATTCTTCATCAGCGTATGAGCCGGCACGATTGGAAACACGTCGTCGACAACGTCAGGAAGGTTGGTGAAGGTACTCTCCAGAACGAGTCCGCGGTGCGGGACATCGAGTGCAAGTTCAAGTGCGACGGCTCCGCCGAGCGACCGTCCGACGATGAGGATTCGACTCGGATTGACGTCCCGTTCGGATGTCAGCCAGTGGTAAGCGGCGCGGCTGTCTCCGTAGAGACCTTTCTCGGTTGGCTGACCCTCGCTTTGTCCGAAGCCGCGGTAGTCGAACAAAAGCACATCGGCTCCCACACGTTCGTGCCAGTCTTTAACAATGCGGAATCGATGAAGCACCGTGCCACGATTCCCGTGGCAGTACAGCACGACCGGCGAATCATCGTCGCTGGTCGGACATTTACAGAAGACGCCGTGCAGTCGGACTCCATCTTCAGTGATGATGTAAACATCCTCGTGAGCGACTTCCTGTATGGCCTCAGCGTAAATGCCGCGAGGATTGCCGCCACCATTCCGAAATACCAGTTCATCCTCGAAGACCACCAGCACTCCGACGAGAACGGCGTAAATGGTCAACAGCGTGAGCACCGCCCACCACATGTATCGCCGACTTCCAATAGCATTGGAACCAGAGTTCCGATGTCGCCGAATTCGCCACAGGCCCTGCATGAAGAGGCTGAGCGGGTTCGGTACTGAGCGAGCTTCATGAACCAGACGCATCACAGTACGGCCGACCGACGCAGCAGATGGCCGGACGCCACGACTTCGGGCGCGTCGCTCCGGCAACCATTCATCGAATAGAAACGGAAAGCAGCTTCGACCGTGACTGCGCCGGAGTTTGCCAGCAGCGACTTCGATCTCATTGTCATCCACGAGGACGAAGGCCACGGGTTGAGTCAGCCACGCCGCGAGTCCGCTTCGCTTCAGTGCCTCGTGGATGATCTTCTCCTGTCTACTTGCTGACAGCTTGCGTGCATCGACTGTAAGACACACCAGCACGATCAGCGATCCCGCCAGCCCGGCACTGCGGGCAACACCGGTTGCCTCGACATCGACGCACTGTACGACGGCGGCTTGATCGCCCAATTCATCCTTGATCCGCATCTCGATCGGTTCCAGCGGCTGTCGTGTACCAAGCTGTTTCACTGCGTGATCGCGACGACCGAGAACACGGATCCCGTCTTGGTTCCGGATCGCGACGTCGCCCGTCGAAAACGTTCCATCTTTCAACCGCGGTTCCCCTGGTGGCGGAATAACGTAACCAGTCGCCACGAAGGGGGCCGAGATCACAAGTTCGCCGATCGTCCCGTCGGGAACCGAAAGGCCGAAATCATCGACAATTCTGGCGTCCACCCCTGGCAGTGCGAAAAAACGAGGCCCGACGGACGCGTCCACTTTATCGATGGCAACCAGTGCTTCGCCGGATGTTTCGGTCGAGCCATAGCAGACGAGAATCTTCGCGCCGGTTCCCCGCCTCAGCTTGTCCACCGTGACTTTCGACGCGAGTCCGCCACCAATCTCGATGACATCCAGCATCCCACGAAACTCAGACAGGCGATCGCCAGATTCGTCGGCCAAATGCATGGCCACATGAGTGTTGCAGAGAAGGTGGTTGGCTTTGCCGGCAACACATTTCCGCAGAGCGTCACGTCCCACGGGGATTCCCGGCACGAGGATCGAACAGCCACCAACGATGAGTGGTCGAATGAAATGCTCATGGTGGTGGAACGTGAACAAGCAGGCGTGCCGCAGATCCGAATTGAGCCCGAACTGCTCGATGCACGACAAGGCGTTGGCGACAAGATCCATGTCGGCCGCTTCGACCATTTTCGGGTTCGAAGTGCTGCCGCTCGTGTGGTTGAGATAGTGGATCGCGTTCGGATCTCGATTCTTCACCAGTGCTTCCCAGTCGCTTCGAGGGAGTGGATCGACCGCCGCCGAACAAACCTCGTCGAAGTCCAGGATCGCGGTGCTATCGGCGACGGACTCGCTTGCCAACTTCATGAATTGAGGTGTCGCGCAAATGCAGCGGATCCGGTGTTCTCTGCCGTACTCGCTGAGAACATGGCGGCTTGGCTGTGAGTCAATCGTGATCGGCACGATGACACCGCCGAGGGCTGAGACGGCGAACCAGATCGTGAGAAACCGGTCGTCCAGTTCACTGAGAATCACAACGTGATCGCCGGCTACCACACCTTGAGCCCGCAGTATGACACATGCCCGGCGGACCTGATCTTCAAATTCGCGATACGACACGGATCGACGGCGGTTGCCGACAATATGAATTGCTTCCTCGTCAGGCGTCTGTCTGGCCCATTTCATCAGGAACCAGACGATGCTGTTATTTTCGTTGGCAATTTTCATTTCTGTCTCCAATAAGGGGACTCTTTGACGAAACAAAACGGACTGCACCATCGCAGCGTGAATCGATCTCGGTGCAGGCCGTGCGGTGAGGATTGATTAGCGGTTCAGGATATGAGCAGGGCCTTTGCCGGCGAGGCGGGCGAGCTGGTGGCGAACAGCGCCACGTACACCTCGTCCGAACGACTTTCGGAAGCGGATGCGGCGAATCCGATCCCATGCTGTGACAACATCCGGCGTAATCTGCAGCGTGACATCCTGGCCGTTGAACTCGACAACCGGAATCGAAATCAGTCCTTCCCGCAGTCGATCAATGTGACGCGCAGTGCCAGGACGAAGGAAACAGCCAGAGCAGCCGTCGAAGCTGGCCTGATGATGTCCGCAGAAGATTTCGCCGCGGGAATTCACGGCCGGAAGAGCGTCGTCCGTTTCTAGCGGCAGATGCTCGTCGGGGCAGTTATTCAGGTACGCCTGAACGGCGTCACCGAGCTTCAGGATCACGACAGGAACGTCGTGAGGCCCCGTCACCAGTTGAGGTGAGCCGTTGAGAGAAACAGTAAACGTGTTCGACATGATTGATGATCTCCTGATCGGAACGTTGCAAAAGTTGCGTCCCTGCGAAGACTCCGCGAACGTCCGTGGTCGCGGATTGAGATTTGTGGAATCAGCCAATGAGTAGCCAACGCCAGTAAGCAAGCAGGTTGTCCGGGATGAGAAGTTCGACGGTGTCTTGACCAATCTCCTCGACTTCAATCCGCCAGAGCTGGTCAGATCGTCCATTGACGTTGCGGGGGACCGCTTCTCCGGTGAATGCGTCGAAGCGCCGAGCACGCCAGACCAGTTCCCGGCCGCGAAGGACCGGCATCTCGTGGTAATAAGATCCGCCCGTGCTCAGGTAGGCGTTGAGCGTCCCTCCGGCACGCACAAGCAGCACCGGCATCAGTAGCGGGCCTTCCAGCAACTGCACCGTTCGGATCCGATCAATCGTCGAATGCACGAGATGCATGTCGGTCATCAGAGTCTTCATGTCCCGGTTCCTATTGAGTGGCTGAGATTCGTCTGGCTGCAGAAACTCTCTAGTCAGCAATGCGACACACGACCTTCAGGTCGTCCATGAAGGAATGGGGGTGCTGAAGCGCCGAGAGCAGTTCATCCAGGCCATGGAGTTCTCCGGTAATCAGCGGGCTCAGGTCGCATTTTGGATCAGCAAGAATTTCCAGGCTGTGACTCAGAAAACCGACGTGGCCGCGAGCGCCGCGGATTCCATAACCGTTGGTGATTAACGCACCGGGAGAGGCACTCTGCCGGCCGGCTCTCGCCACGGTGACCAGCGTGCCGGTCGATGCAACGGAAGACATCACGTCGTCGATGTCGATGGACCCGCACGCATCGAACACGACCGACGGGCCTGCATCCGCTAACAGGCAACCGTGGCGAACTTCATTTCCAGATGACACAACGTCGAAACCGAAGCCTTCAGCGACAGTGCTAGCCAGCACGCGGCGGCGATCATTCGGCTCGACGACCACCACACGGCTGAACCCGCGGTACTTCGCACCGGTCGCAATCAAACATCCGATGGGGCCGCCACCGAAAATCAGAGCCGTGCGTACCCAGCCTGCCAGCGACCGTTCGCCTTCCCAGAGAGCGTTCAGAGCAACACCGAGAGGTTCAGCGAGCGTTCCGAGCCGAATGGCCGTTTCTCGCCCCTTTGCCTTGATCAATCCATTGATGCAGTAGAGTGACTTTGCCGGAAGCGTGGCGTGAGTGGCGAAGACCCCGTCAGTTTCGAACCCGATGAGGTACGCCCGCGGGCAGTAATTGAAATTCCCATCTTCGCAGGTTGGGCAGTCGTGTCTGCGACATGGAACGAGCGAGTCGCTGGTCACGATCTGGCCTGGCTCGAACTCGACGACACCCGGGCCACACGCAATCACTTCCGCCGTCATCTCGTGACCAAGAACAATCGGCCAGCCCGAGGCAGGTCCAGCGAAACATGAATATCCGTCTTCATCAGCTTCGACCGCGTGAATGTCGCTCCCGCAAAGGGAGACCCACAACACGCGAAGCTGAACCATGCCAACACCCGGCGGCTTGAGGTCCAGGTCGGACAGACGGAGGTGTGGGTCGCGATAGAGTGCTGCTGCTCCCCCGTAACCGCTGCGCGGCTTTTCGTCGGCGGCGATGATGATTCCTCGCGGTTTATCATCTTTCAAAATCTTGTGCATTTGCGTTTCTCCACTGCGACCCCGGTCGGTGCGAACAAGGAGCACCTCCACGAATTCGCCGGAATTGAAAACGCAACCACTGTCCGCAAAATGTCGCCATCGGAAATTCTGGAATTTTTCCCAAGTCCCAAGCGGTAGATGTGACGGCAGAGTTCATCACGGACATAATGGGGGTGACGCATCAAACGTGCCGATCAAGCGGCTGGTCTTAAGCTGCCGAATGACACTTTTCCGGAGGCCGGACATGATCGACTTTGTGCAGCGGACGCTTGACTTGGCCATGAAGAATGTTGACGAAGGCGGGAGGCCATTCGCTTGCGTGATTGCACGGAACGGCATTGTGCTAGCAGAGGCTCCCAATCTCGTCGCACAGACGAACGATCCAACCGCACACGCCGAGATCGTCGCAATCAGGAGGGCGGCGGCAATCCTCGGAACGGAGCACTTTGACGGCTGCGAGTTCTACATTCTGGCCCATCCCTGCCCGATGTGTCTCTCCGCTATGTACTATTGCAGTCCGGATCGAGTGACATTCATTACCACCCGTGAAGAGTACGCGACCTATTACGTCGACGACCGTCGTTGGTTTGACCTTGGCGATTTCTATGCCGAGATCAGCAAGCCGTGGCAAGAGCGGCGGATGCCAATGGCTCATGCCCCCCATCCTGATGGCATTCTCGTCTACCGTCGCTGGAAGGAGCTAAACCAGCCATGAGCGGCGACAGAAGTTCTTATCGTGGTGCTCCCGACGGTTTGGAGCGGCGACAGCAATGATGTTTCGGCTCAAATGCTCCGCCGAGTCGACGGTTCTCATAGCACACGGACAATGAGTCGGAAGCCTTCCTTGCCGACGCACTTCAAGATCTGGTGTGCAGCCTTCGCCTGCTCGTCCGCAGGTAGGTGGGCGAGCCACTGCTTCGCAATGTGCTTGCGGAGCGACTGGATGGCACTGTTGAGCGCTGCGTCCGGATTCGTCGCATCCATGTAAATTTCGTACAGCGTGCTTGGTGGAACGCAATCGGTTCGAGCGCACAGGAGGTTCAGCAACAGGGCCGCCGCTTTCCTCGAAGTGGGCCGCACGGGATTTCCGTCTACCCGCAGGTGATCCATCAAGTCTTGCGGCTTCAAATTCTCTGGGTCATCCGGCAAGTGGACGCACAAAATGAAAGGGACGTCTAGGGCGGGGTACCGAGCACGGCGCATTGCTTCTTTTTCCTTCTGAAACACCTTGATGACCAGGGCGGACGTGTCCACGGAACTGAGTCCCCCGCGGTTCGAACTAATTTTGGGAATGAAGTCATACGGCCGGAGTCCGAACCTCTCCGCTCGCGCTCGGAAGGAGTCGTCTTTGACAGCACCGCTAAACACTACCTTGACAAGGTCTGCTGCCTGGTGCGGATCAAGCCCTTCGAGAAACTTGAGGCCACCATCGGGTTCGATCGCCTCGCCTCCAGAGATCATCGGCAATTGTATATCGAGGCACACCAACCACGGCTTCTGCTTTCTCGCGAGTTGGATCGCCCCGTTAACGGAGTCGGCTATTATTGTGCGGTAGCCCTGAAGGTCAAGAACGTTGGCAATTGCTGAAGCGACTTCGGGTTGGTCCTCCACGATCATGATCGTCCCCGTGTCTGCCTCAGGGGCTTTGCCCAAAGGCTCCAGCGTGGCGACCAACTGATAATAGGACTCGCCGTCTACGTCGGTGGTTGTGAGAATGTCGAATTCCGGGTGACACTGCTTGCCGGTATTCTCCTCCCATCGTGCGCGGAGTTCCTTACGTAGCCGTGAGACAGCATCATGTGCGCTGGCATTCTTGTTTCCTTCCCTCGACAACGGATTCCGGTATTCGCGAGCCAAAACGAGCGCCTCCTCCAGGTGCGACTTCGAGAGTCTTCTGCTGCGGGTTTTGGCGAGCTCCAACAGCAAGTCGAACATCTGGGGTTGGGTGAGTGTGAACTCTGCCTCCTCTCCATCATGCTTGAGGCGAACGATGCGGCCGTTCGGGTTGAGACTGATCTGCCAGTCTGGCGGCACACTCATCAGGTTCCAAATCGCCTCGCGGAGTTGCTGTTCCGTGTCCGCCCCCTTGATGAGGTAATTCGCAGCCATGCGGAACGCCTGGAGTTGATGCACGAGGCTGTTGTGGGGGGCTGTGACCACGATAACGGATGCACGTGGGCAGTGAGTGTGGATGGTCTTCAGGAGTGCGATCCCTTCGTCATGCATGTCGGTCGACTTATCGGCACCGGGTAGTCCCAGATTGAGGATAACGATCGAGTTCACCTTCGGATGTTTCTTCGCGTGCGTGGTGATTGCCGCCTCCGCATCCTGCCGGTTCACATAGTCCGTCTTCTCCAGTTCGATAACGTTGTCCGATCTAAGCCGGTCTCGGACGGCTTCGACACCGCGCCGGTATTTGCTAGCCCACACCCGGTCATCCTCAATGATGAAGACGTGCCAATTAAGAGAATCGCCCTGCCCGTTGGGTTCAACATTGCCCCGGCGGGCTGCTCTCGCCGAAGTTGCAATGTCGGCCCGAACTTTGTCGAGCTTCTTGAACACAGATTTCAGAGCGCTCACGTCCACTTTGCGCATGGCTTCGTAAGCAAACTTGAGATCCGCGTCGATGCCATAATGTTTCGCGTACTTCAGTGCGTGAGACGAGGGCGATTGCGGGGCCGTGAGCATCGCCAAGGAGTTGTTAAGTTGATGAATCAAGCGAGCCACGTTCGGGGCGAGGGGATTGACCTTGTCGAACAACGCTGCCAACTCGCGAATCAATGTGTCGGATTGCGAAAGAATGGACGGATCGATGTTGCCGTTGCGGTAGAGCGGACCCAGTCTCGCGACGAGAGCGTCATGGATTCGACGGTATTCGGTCGACTTCTTAAGCCGTGTATCGACCTGTTCATGACTGGCACGGAGGAGGACTGCGAACCGCAGGGACAGGTACTTCCACGCATTGAGAAAATCGCCGCAGGTCCACACAGCGGTCGCGAACACGAGATCGTCGTCGATTGGGAATTTCATGCTAATCCTTTCGGAAACCCGGCGCTACGGGCCGTTCGGGTCGGAAATCAGGAATCGCTTAAGCCGTTCTAACGCGGCCTCGTATCCCGGGAGGCCGCCACGCGCTGCGGCGGTGAACTCTGCAATTAGTGCGCGATGCTCCGCAGCAGAGTCGCCTTCACCGATGGAGTACACGAACACGCCGCGCCGGTTCCTCCCCTCAAGTTCCAGATGCACCTCTGGCTGCAGCATCGTTTCATCGGTCCCGTCGTTGTCGTGGATCGCTACAACAATCGGCCGATTCGCCGAGACATCGATCATCGCCTGCATGGCGATCCACACTTTGTCAGGCTCTCTACCCCAGGCAACGCACACATCAATGCACTCGGGGCTGGCCAATCCCGCTTCAGCACATGCCGCTTCGAGTGCCGGTGCGTCACTAATCCGCCCAGGAATGCATCCGGAAGAATGAAAGAACGCAACCCACGATGCTTCATCAAGGCCCCAAAGGGGCCATTCGTCCGGCAGCCAAGCGTTAGCACGCGTATGAATGACGATGATCGGTCGGGGTGGATTCACGTCGGCACTCCCTTCGCAGATGCGAGCGTCGCAATCAGGTCCGGTTTGCACAGCTCGGGGTAGAGGGCATTCTTGATCACGGAAAACTCGACGAAGGGCAGTTTCGGTAGAACCCGGGTTTTCCGAACTACTCCCCGCCCCGAAGTGACGACGACGATTGGAGCGACCCGATAGAGTTGCCTGAACCACTCGCGAACGGCATCCTCAGTTACGCTTTGGAAAAGCGTGTCAATCAAGCCTTGGTGAATGATCACGAAGTCGGGCTTCACCGACTCAATTTGCCGTGATTCGCCCTCGATCCTCACTTTTCCATTTGAGGCAACGAGTGGGCGGCACCAAAGTGTTCCCCTTCTCGGGTCGTCGAGATCGATGCCCTCGTCCGGCGGTATCGGCAGGCGATTCCGATCGACTCGGTCTCCGGCGACGGCTGTAGCCATTTCGTTCGGGGACGAATGCGAGGCGCAGATCGGATGGACCGTCACACCTCCGAGCACCGCCCTTCGCACGCTGTACTGTGGGTAGCAGTTGGCCGCGTTCAGCGCGTCGTGACGGAGTGGGTATTCCGCACGGTAGTCGTGATGGGTCGATTCCACCGTTTTAGGCGAGAGAACCTGCATGGCCGCTTCGGCGACCCGTTCGTCGATCACGACCACCTTCCCCATGCCAGCCTCGTACAACGCTAGGAGGAAGCTGTTGAACGCAAACGCGTCCGAGGATGGATGAGCCAGGGCGTTGAAAGTCTTCGCGGTTGTGTCACCTGAGTTCATCCACGGCTTAGACGTCAACTTGCTCTTCGTTAGGAGCGCCGTGTGGTTGTCGTAGACAACGGTCGTCTCCGTGTCATTCTCTCGCAGGAAATTGACGATGGTGTCGGGCACGTCTCCCCGCTTCGATTGGACCCAGACCTTGTTTGAATTTGAATCGGTCCTCAGCACTGCGACGTTCAGAACTTCGTTAACTGCCTCCGCGTGGAGCAGGTTCTTACTCAATTGCTCTTCCCAGCGATCAAAGGGCGGGAAGTTCTCCGTCCGCTGGAACGAAACGATCAGCGTCCCTTTCGCTGGATTGCGACCACCGTGGTACTTCAGGGCGATCCACACTGCGTGTAATCTCAGGAGAAATACTTCCCAGTCTGCGCGGGTCGCATTCGGTTGTGGCAGCGCGACCGGCTCCGCCGCCACCTGGATGCGCCGCACGGGAATACAGGTCGCGTCATGAGACGATTCAGCGACCCGCATATCGAGCTCCTGTTGAAGCCGACCGGCGAGGTTGTCCGGTGCGTACGCCAGAAGTCGGTATGGCAGGCACTGGTGGAACTCGGCGAGCTCTTCAAACTGCGCCGGCCACCGATCAGCGACGCTCATGTCGATTAAAGCCATCTGGTAACCGGTGCGTGACCGGGCTAGGTCCGCAATGTGACGGAAGCGCTCGACACCGTTGGCGACACCAACAAGGTTGACCGGTAGAGAGATTGTTTCCGAGACCACGGCGAGACAGCATGGTCGCTTGAGGAGAATCCGGGTGCAGAGGAAGGAATTCGGCGCGTCGTTCGGAACCTCGGCTCCCGCCAAGGTGACCGCTTGGACCGTTACGCAATCAGAGTGGGACCGATCTTCGGAGTGCATCAAGAACCGGGCACAGGTAACAATCTCCTGGATGCCCCAGTCGACATCGTGGAGCAGGCCCGTGTGCTCGTCGATGAGTGGCGAGCGATACTTCTCGGCCATCTGGTCGACGAGAAAAATCGGGGACGAACATTCTGGGCGTTGCTCGCGGTTCTCGCCGAAATTGTCCCAGACCCGCAAGGAGACATATCCGGGCTTTTCGTTTTCCAGTGCAAGGTAGACCTGGAAGCAGCTTTGGCCATCTTTCTGGCCGTACTTCACGGAGTTCCGGAGTAGGTTTTCCAGCAGCACATAGATCGCATGCGCCCCGCAGGGGCCTTCGGGGATCATCACAGCGCAGTCGGTTGGAATCTCGACCTTATCGGGATGGTCGCGCGTGACTGGAAGGGTGAAGGTCGTGTCGTTCACTCTGATGACGAAATCGATTTTGTCCGACCACTGCGCGGTTACCAGGTTCCGAACTACGACATGAAGGCGGGAGATCAAAGGGAGGATGATGTCCTTGACAAAGTAGAGCGGCTGGTCCCAGACGGGTGGGTCGGTTGTGATCCGCGCGATGAAATCCATGCGGGTCTGGAGGAAGGCGAGGATTGCGTCGATGTCCTTTCGGACGTCCACGTCATACGGTTCAGTTTTGATTGACGCCAAAACGTGCGAGCCCATGTTGTGCGAGAGGTTGCGCGCCATGATCGCCGCGCGAGCCGCCCTCTCTCCGTTGCCAATGATCGCCTCGCGGTTCTCGGCCTGCTTCCGCACGCTGTCATGGGTCCAGGCGAGTCCGATCAAGTGGTTCGCTAGGTTCTGAAAGCAAATCAAGCTCGCGCCACTCAGGGGTTGCTTACTCGCGACGTACAGATAGCTCGCAGACTTGTTCCACGTCGGGAGGCAGTAGTGGCAGAACCAACTTGGATCCCACTGTCCCGCTACTGACAATTCACTGACATGGGAGGCGAGGTGTTCAGACGCATTTTCATCGGGAGAGAGGAGCAGATTATTCAGTAACATGAGCCGCATCTCTGCATCGGACGGCTGCAGCACCTCCCACTCGATCTGGTCCTGAGGCGGACTCTCACCTCGGGACCGATCGCGGTAGTACCGCCACACAATGAAACACCCGAGGTAATCAAAAAACGTCTCCAGACTGCTCCAGGCCAACCAGGATTTGGCCAGAGTCTGGATCAATTCCGCTTGGCCGCGCGTACCGAGACCAGCCGAGTGCTCCAGTAACTTGAGGAGGCTCCGCAAATCGGAAGAGGATTGGTTGGAAGCTCCGTACAGTCCCGCCGACACAGGATGTGGGGTGACCAACAGATCTTTCACAATTTTTTCAGGCACCTCGAGGAATTCGAACACCTCAGACAGCCACTTCGACACCGATCGGTCACCGGCCTCCGCGCGCTTCCCCGCGTACCAAGTCGGGATCATCGACAATAAGCGTTTGCTGCGCGTCCCGCGCGCACACAGGCCGATCTCCGGCTGGTCCGGCGGCTCTGGCTGAGACTTCAGCCATGTCGCGAACTCATTGAATTGGTCGTAGTGCCGACTAGGCCCTACTCGCATCTCGAAAACCGCGCAAGAACGCTTCATCTGGCGCGACCTAGCCACGACGAAGGTGCCGATACTGTGCGGTGAGTACCGATCCCAATCCGACCTATAGGGCAGTTTGTTGATGTCACTCATCAGCCCCCAAGCTCGACTCCACCGCAATTTGTAGGCCGCATCTATCGCGTCCAGCGTCCCCGCTTGGGATGCCGAGGCAACGCGGTCATGCCTGTCAGAACGGCTCACTACCGCGGCGGGAATTCGCTCGTCGTCGGCATTCCAGAAATTGGTAATCATGAACGTGACACGATTTGAGGTTTTCCTGCACCACTCTTCGTATAGGCCCAATTGTTCTCCGTTCACAAAATCGGATTGCAAGTACCTGACGCGGATCTGCTCGATCCACAATAAGTCCGTCTGATCTTCGCCGTGCAGTTTGGGAGTGATGGGGCCGAAGGTCGGAGAAAGCGCCGCCTGAAAGAAGGACTTCCAGAATCTGCTCCACTCCGACGGTCCGGAATTCTCAAGGTGCTGTCGAGCTAATTGGTCCGTCAGGATGAAGTCAGCCCAATCCGTGATGCACTTGAACGCACCAACAAGCAGAGGGGACGTGGCTTTGTCGTCGATGGTCGAAGTTAGCATGATCACTTTCACCATTGTCTCGACTGGGGCGAGTGACGCTCCGCCT
>CAMAWN010000050.1 GCA_945861865.1 Candidatus Kuenenia stuttgartensis
ACGCCGATCTGCTCGTCTGCGGCGAAGCGTCCGAATTGGCCGAGGCCTTGCAACTCATCAGCGAGACAAAGCCCGATGTGGCTGTCATCGACATTGGGCTGAAGACCGGCAACGGCCTCGATCTCATCAAACGCATCAAAGCCCGCGGCGAGACAGCGCGGATGCTGGTCTGGTCCATGTATCAGGAATCGCTGTACGCCGAGCGCGTTCTGCAAGCCGGAGCCTTGGGTTACATCACCAAAGACCAGGCGACCGACAAAATCGTGGACGCTATCCGGCGAGTTCTGGAAGGCAAGATTTACCTGAGCGAAGCCATGACCGAGAAACTGCTCATCCGCATTCAGACGGGCAGCGCGCTCAGACAAAGCCATCGACCCGAAGAATGCCTCTCCGATCGTGAATTGGAAGTCTTTCAACTCATCGGCAATGGCCTCGACACGCATGAGATTGCCACGCGACTCAATGTCAGCCCCAAGACCATCGAGACGTACCGTTTCCGCATGAAAGAGAAACTCAACATCACCGACAGCAAAGAACTTTTCCGGCGCGCCCTGTACTGGGTTGAAGAAAATCACTAACGACAACTTGTCACTCATCAAGCGTCTGACAATCCGACTGGAGAACATCACGAGTTGGCTGCCGAAGAAAACCGTTGTGGTTCCCGTGGATTTTCGACTGCTTCCGCCGATGCGCTCCAGACGGCGATGCAATTGGTGGCTCAACCGCAGGAATTGCATGTGCTCTATGTCACTCTCCCGGCAGTGACGATTTTGTCCCCCGATGGTTGGGTGGCGGATGACGCTCCTTCGCGAATGCGGGCCGCAGCCCAGTTGTTGTCGAAGTTTTTGGACGAGCATCAAGCCTCTGAAGTCTCCCAGTTCATCCGCGAAGGAGATCCTGGATTGATGATCGCCGACTATGCCGACGAGACCCGCACGGACCTGATCGTGATGCCGTCGCATGGCGATCACGGTGTCGCGCGAGTGCTGCTCGGCTCAGTGACCGAACGAGTTTAGCGGCACGCCAAATGCCCAATCCTCGTGTTGCGGCGTCGAGACTGAACGGCGATCCAAAGGAACCGGCGGGACGATGCTCCCCACGGTTCAATCGACGTACAAGAACTCATTCGAGTTCAGCAGCACTTGGCAGAAGTCCGTCAACGTGGACGACGCAGCGGCCGCGTTGCGCGCGGCTTGCCGGTTGAGGAACTCGATGGCGACCGCACGTTCCGCCTCGCTCGGTTCTCGACCAAAGGCCAAGCGGTAGGCCACGGCGATTTGAGCATCGCGTTCGGCACCCGCCTCGGATTGCACACGGCGAGCGAATTCCGCGGAATGGGCGAGCGAGTCTTTGCTGTTGATCATCAGCAAGGCTTGAGTCGGCGTCGTGGTCACGTTGCGTTCGGGGGTGCTCGAAAAACCGTCCGCCGAATCGAAGACGTCCAGCAATGCATCGGGCGAGTTGCGGCGCTGCTCGGTGAAGATCGAACGTTGCGGCTTCGAGGCCGAAACGCTCGGACCACCCGACTTCGCATCCAGTTTGCCGGCGACCAGCAGCATCGAGTCTCGAATTTGTTCGGCATCCAGCCTGCGAATATTCGCTCGCCACAGCAAACGATTGGTCGGGTCTTTGAGCTGTTGCTGCTCGGCGTTCGGGTTCGTCGCTGATTGCCGATACGTCGCGGACGTGACGATCAGTCGATGTAACGATTTGAAGGACCAGGGAGTGAGTTCCGATTTTTGATTGGGGAGACCGGCAAAGCGGCTGGCTAACCAATCGAGCAACTCTGGATGGCTCGGTGATTCGCCGAGGCGGCCGAAGTCGCTGGAGGTCGCGACCAAGCCTTTGCCGAAGTGGTACTGCCAGATGCGATTGACCATCACGCGCGGCGTAAGTGGATTGTCCGGTGAGGTCATCCAGCGAGCCAATGTCGTGCGGCGACCGGTGGACTGCGGCGCGTGCGGGGCCGGGGCGATCTTGGCCGGCGAATCGTCGAGGACTGACAGCAAACCCGGAACGATGTCGGTCTCGGTTTTGTCGCCGGGGATCACTGTCGGCGGCGCGATCGGGCCGACATCCGCGACGGCGTAGCCGATCGGCAGTGCGGCGGGTTTGAGATCATCGAACGTTTTCAATTCCGCTCGCAGTTCATCCCATTTCTTCTTGGAATCGTCCTTGAGCTTCGCACCGATTTGATCGTGCTCGTACTGCACCTGGCGGTAAGCCAAGTCGTAGAGTTGTCGATCCAGTGGAGTCAACTTGCTGACGTCGTCGGTCTTCAGGATCGCTTGAATTTCCGCCGGGAACTTGAAGATCGCGCTGGCCTTCAGCTTGGCGAAATGCGGCTTCTCCAATTCAGCCAGCTTCGCGCGGACGTCGGCGGTTTTTGCTTCCCACTCGGCCAGCTTCGCTTGGTGAGCTTCGATCTCGGCCTTGGTCGCCAGCGGCTGGGCATCTTGCGGCAGGATGCCGGCGAAGAAGGCTCGCAGACGGAAATAGTCTTTCTGCAAGATCGGGTCGAACTTGTGATCGTGACACCGTGCGCAGCCCATGCCGAAGCCGAGAAACACGTCGCCGGTCACGTCGGTGATATCGTTGAGGATTTCGTTCCACTGCGTCCGCGCGTCGCGCTGGTTGTATTCGTAGAGCGACAGCCGCAAGTAACCGGTTGCGGCGAGCGCGTCTGGGTTGTCGGGATCAATCTCGTCGCCGGCGATTTGTTCCTGCACGAAGCGGTCGAACGGTTTGTCGGTTTGGAATGAGCGAATGACGTAGTCGCGATACCGCCAGGCGTGCGGCCGGTAATCGTCTTTGCGATAGCCGTCCGACTCGGCGTAGCGGACGAGGTCGAGCCAATGCCGCGCCCAACGCTCGCCGTAGGCCGGGCTGTCGAGCAGCCGATCAACGAGTCGCTCGTAGGCATCGTCGCGCGAGTCGTTTTCAAACTCGGCGATCTCGGTTGGCGTTGGCGGGAGTCCGGTGAGATCGAACGTCAGACGTCGGATCAGCGTGCGGCGGTCGGCTTCGGGCGCGGGAGTGAAGCCGTCGGCCGCGAGCTTCGCTGCGATGAAGTGGTCGATTGGATTGCGAATTTGAAATTTCAGATTTGAAATTTCAGATTTCAAATCGGGGACGGCCGGATCTTTGATCGGCTGGAAGGCCCAGTATTGCTTGTCGGCATCGGTGATGCCTTTGCCACCGGGGATGAGCACTCGCGATTTGCCATCGACGGTCGGCCACGGCAGACCGCGTCGGACCCATTCGGTCAACGCGGCGATTTCGTTTTCCTTCAACGGCGTATCGGGCGGCATTTCGAGGCCCGTCCGATTGATGGCTTCAATCAGCAGGCTTTCGGTCGGCTTGCCGCTGATGACGATTTCGCCGCTCTCGCCACCTTTCAGAACGGCTTCGCGCGAGTCGAGCCGCAGTTGACCTTTCTGCTGAGCCTCGCCGTGACACTTCAAGCAACGTGCAACCAGGACCGGCCGAACTTTCGATTCGAAGAACTTGATCGCCTCTGGATCGGAGATCGATTCCGCCGCGCGGGTCATCCCACAGGGCCACAGAGCGATCAGCAGAATCGGAATTACTCGGCTCATGGAATGTCTTCCCTCGTTGAGCGGTGATGATATTCCACGAGCCGAGCCGTAGTCACGCTCGCCGGAGCGTGGGTTGTTGGCGAGCGTGGCAACCTCGGAATCATAAACCGGTCGAATGCTGTGAGCCTTCTTCCGAATCGTAAACGGTATCACGGCGAACGGATTTCGGCCGGGCAACTACCAATTCACGCCTAGCATGATCGAACTGAGGCCGCTGCCGATGCCGAGCAGCGCGACTCGGTCGCCAGGGGCGACGTGGCCGCGTTCGACGCCGAGGGCAAAGGCGGTTGGCAGCGCGACCGCTCCCGTGTTGCCGAGGAACTCGACGGTCGGGAAGTCGATCTCCGGAGACAGACCCAGACGATCCAGCAGCAACTTGCGATGTGCCTTGCCGACTTGATGCGTGAAGACTTTGTGGACCTCGGCGGCCGGCCAGCCGAGTTCGACTTGGACGCGATCCCAAGTCGCACCGGCCAATTCAATGCCAGCGTGCAGCAACGCTTCGGAGTCGGTCTGCATGCGCGGTCGGCCATCGGCAGTGACGGCTTCCACTCCGCCGGCGCAGAGTTCGTGGTGACTGGTGTCCGTCAAACAGACTCCGCCGAGAAGTCGATGGCCACTGCGGCTGAGGTCTCGATGGCAGAGCACGATCGCCGCCGAACCTGATCCAATCGTCAGCGATGCAAAGTCGAGCTTGATGCTCTGCCGAGTTACGTCCGGGCTGTTCAGTAGCGAGTCGATCGTCCCTTCGACGAGATCGCGGCCGTCTTCCGTGCCGACCACGATGCCGGCTCGGACTTGCCCGAGTTCGATCATGTTCGCCAGCACGAGCATCCCGTTGAGCAATCCGAGACACGCATTGCTGACATCCAGAATCGCAGCGGTCTTCGGCAGTCCGACCGCGTGATGCACGCCGCTGGCCGTCGCCGGTTCAAGTTGATCGCGGCACACCGAACCGTGAACGAGCAGACCGATGTCGTCAGCGTTCAGTCCGGAAGCGTTGAGCGCTTTGCGAGCGGTGATCGAACTGATCTGACTCGGCTTCACGCCGCAGTCAAAAAAACGCCGCTCGCGAATGCCGGTCATCAATTCGAGCCGGCCGAACGGCAAACCGAGTCGCTCATAAACCGGAGCGAGTTGCTGTTCGATCTCATCCGACGTCACGACGTGAGGCGGCAATTCGTAGGCGAGGCTCTCAACGCAGACGTGTTCGTATCGCATGGTGCAACGTAACCGTCATCGCTCCGCGTGACGAGCCGAACGCGCGATCGACGTCCACTGGCAATCCGGCTCATCACGCGGAGCGGTGATGGCTACGTTGAAGCACTCAGTGCGCCATGACCGGAGCACGAATGACGTGCCCGGCCAATTCCGTCACTTGGCGAAGATTCGCGCGGCGTTCATCTTCCGACTCGTTGGTCGGCAGATCGTTGATGTCCAACATGATCGAACTGCGCACAAAGCGAAGACCCTTCAGAAGGATCTCCTTTTGGTCTTTGGTCAGCTCCAGAGTGATTGATTCGCTCATTCGGAAAACCTTGACGACGAGTGTCTCGCCGTATTTTCGGCAAAGTCGGTGGCGGCGGCAGCCTCCGACGGGGCAGTATGATATCCGTGCAATTCGGGGTTCTCAACCGGGGAGATTCATCGTCCAGCTTGGATTGCGGGCTTGCCATCGTCTCGACTCTGCGGCCGAATTCGACCGGCAAGTCCCGACGTTGACCGGAGGATTCGCATAGCCGCTGTGCCGGGAACGGTCGCCGTTTCGAGCGTCGTCGGAAGGGTTTGCCACGATGGCTGATGTCCGCATTCTTCATTCCTTCCCGCTGGCCGCTACGATACGCCGACTCGTCTGACACTTGGGATTGGGACTCGACCGATGACACCGCGCGAAGTGCTGGCTCTCTGCCGTGAACGGGAAATCCAGGCGATCGATCTGCGCTTCATGGATTTTCCGGGGACTCAGAAACACGTCACGATCCCCGCCAAGATTCTGAAAGAACGCAGCTTCGAGGACGGCTTCGGCTTCAACGGCAGTTCGCTCCGCGGCTGGCAGTCGATCAATGAGAGCGACATGCTGCTGGTCCCGGTCGCCGAGACCGCCATCGTCGATCCGTTCCTCAGCCACACACTGGCGATGACCTGCAACATCCAAGACCCGACGACGCGACAGGATTACCCGCGCGACCCGCGCAACGTGGCTCGCAAAGCAACGAACTACATGCTGCAAACGGGCGTGGCCGACGTCGCGAACTTCGGCCCGGCCGCCGAGTTCTTCGTCTTCGATGACGTCCGCTTCGATCAGAACGAACACGAGGCGTACTACCATGTCGACAGCGTCGAGGGTCAATGGAATCGCGGCAAAGGCTCGACGGGACCGAACACCGGTTACCAGATCCGCTTCAAAGAGGGCTACTTCCCGACGCCTCCCGCCGACACGCTGCAAGACCTGCGCACCGAGATCATGCTCAAGCTGATGGAGTGCGGCATCGAGGTCGAAGGCCAGCACCACGAAGTTGCCACCGCCGGTCAGTGCGAAGTCGATATGCGGTACGCCCCACTGCTTCGCACCGCCGACAACTTGCTGCTCTACAAATATCTCGTGAAGAATGTCGCCGCGCGGCATGGCAAGACGGCGACGTTCATGCCCAAGCCGCTGTGGAATGACAACGGCTCCGGGTTGCATCTGCACTTCTCGCTGTTCAAGAGCGGCTCGCCGTTGTTCGCAGGCTCCGGCTACGGTGGACTCAGCGATCTGGCGATGTACGCGATGGGTGGAATTCTGAAACACGGGGCCGCGTTGATGGCGTTCTGCTGTCCGACGACGAACAGCTACAAGCGGCTCGTGCCCGGATTCGAGGCTCCGATCAATCTGGCCTACAGCTACCGCAACCGTTCGGCGGCGATTCGTATTCCGGTTCACAATCCGAATTCCGAAAGCCGCCGCATCGAGTTCCGTATCCCGGATGCCTCATGCAACGGTTACCTCGCAATGAGTGCGGTGCTGATGGCCGCACTCGACGGCATTCAAAACCGCACTCATCCCGGCCCGCCGTTTGACAAAGATTTGTACGATCTCGAACCTGACGAGTTGAAGTCTGTCCCGAAAGTGCCGTCCTCGCTCGACGAGTCGCTTGCCGCGCTCCGTCGCGATCACGAGTTCCTGTTGAAGGGCGACGTCTTCACCGAAGACGTCGTCGACACCTGGATTTGGTACAAGACAACGCAAGAGATCGATGCCCTCCGTCAACGCCCGCATCCGTTTGAATTCACGATGTACTACGACGCGTGAGGAAGTCTGCCGTGCCCCGATCTCTCAGCGACCGCCACATTCTGATTTTTGTCGAGGACGCCTACGAAGACCTCGAACTGTGGTATCCGAAGCTGCGGCTGATTGAGGCCGGGATTCACGTCACGATCGCCGGGCCAAAGTCCGGCCAGAGATACGTCGGCAAGAACGGTTATCCGTGCGTGTCGGATGCTCTGATCTCCGAAATAGAATCGATCGACTTTCATGGTGTGATCTGCGCCGGTGGCTGGATGCCGGACAAGTTGCGGCGCGATCCGAAGGTGTTGCAGTTGATTCGTGAGTTCGCAACGGCTGAAAAGTTGGTCGCGGCGATTTGTCATGGCGGCTGGATGCCGATCTCGGCGGGCGTCTATCGCGGCGTGCAGGTGACTGGTTCGCCCGGCATCAAGGACGACCTGATCAACGCCGGGGCCTTGTGGTCCGATGCCTCGGTCGTCGTCGATCGGTATTTCGTGTCGAGCCGCAAGCCGGACGACTTGCCGGACTTTTGCCGAGCGATGTTGGACGTGCTCTCGAAGGCGACGTGATGACTCCCGAAATCATCGCTCATCGCGGCGCATCAGCGGATGCACCGGAGAACACGCTGGCCGCGATTCAACTCGCGTGGCAACAGGGAGCGGATGCGACCGAGATCGACGTGCAACTCACGGCCGACGGACAGCTCGTCGCCATCCACGACGAGACACTGTTGCGAACAGGTGGAGTCGATTGGTCCGTGAAGGATTGCACGCTCGCGAAACTCAAGACACGAGACGTCGGCTCGTGGAAGTCGCCGCAGTTTGCGGGAGAGCGAATTCCGACACTGGCGGAAGTGCTCGACATCGTGCCGCCCGACAAGCGACTGTTTATCGAACTGAAGTGCGGAGTCGATGCGATTCCCGAACTCGTCCGAGTCTTGTCGGTGGCAAAGACTTCTCGCGAGCAAACCGTACTCATCAGTCTCGACTTCGACACGATCGTTGCCGTGAAGCGGGCACTTCGCAATCGCTTGGCGATGTGGGTGACGGTGCAGTCCGTTCGTGAGAATCGCGGCCGCGAACAGGTTGTCCCACCGTCGAAGCAGCTCATCAAAAAGGCTCTGGCTGGAAATTTAGATGGATTGGACATCAATGATCTCACGCAACGCAGACCGGGTGACATCGCGTTGATTCAGCAAGCTGGATTGAAGTCGTGTGCCTGGACGGTGAACTCAGCGGAGCGTGCCCTCTGGTTGCAGGACGAGGGGATGGAGAGCATCACTACCGATGCTCCGGAACGGCTCGCAAAAGTCGTGCGTCAATTGACGCCGCCAGTCCAACTGCCGCCGTGTTGGTGGATTGAGTTCACTTTTCGCGATGGTGGAAAAATGCTGACTCGCGCAGCGAGTTCTCGCGACGAGTTGCGGAATGAATTGAGAGGTCTCCGCAAATACGGGCCGAGCTGGCCCAGCCAACCGACACATTTTCGAATTGTGCCAGAACAGTCTGACAATCGAGAGCAGCGCAGTTCGTACGGTCAGACTCTACGAGACATCACGGTTCGCTGGAATTGGATTCGTCGTCACGTCGATGCGTTGAGCGAGTTGCCTGTGCGGACTTGCCGAGTGCTGCCGATCACCGACACGAAAGTCGTTCGTCGGAGAATTGCAAATCTCGAAAGCCGACTCGGTGGCCGAGCACTCCTGCCAGCGGCGACTCCTTGGCCGATGTGTGGCCAGCCATCACGCCCGGCGACTTATCTGGGCACATATGATTTGCGTGGGATGTTCGAGTTCGGAAACAACTTTCCCGACGGAGTTTCGTTGTTTCTCCGAACGGAAGAGGATTGGCCCGTTGCTGATCTCGATTGCGATGAGGGGGCCGCCGTTTCCTTGTTTGCGAAACAGAAGCTTGAATTCAGATCACCGCCTCCAGGAACACAGCAACTCAACGACACGGCCATTGAAGCCTGGGACATGCCCGATTTCCCTCGACGCCCCGAGGGATTCGACATTTACGGTCACATTCAGTCGATCGAGCCGTGGTCGGATCATTGGCTCAACGTCCCTGGCAGAAAAATTGGCGGATTTCCTCAGTTCCAACAGGGAGACATCCTCTTGTGGCTGCAAGAGGATTCACGCAACGTCGAGTGGCACTGGATCGGGGCGTTCGAGGGACTGATTGAAATTGGTGACGGAGGAACGGTTTATCTCCTCGCGGGCTTCGATCGAAAAAAGAAAACCTGGAAATGGCATGTGGAATGGCAAGGGGGATGAAGTCTCCCTTTTTGGTGGTGTTTGTCGCGACAAGACCGCTTGATGGACGGCACATTGAGTCATCAGGCGACAGCCGCGCGATGAGTGCCGAGCACTTTTTGATAGACCGCGACCGTCTGCTGAACCATGCGCGCTGTGCTGAAATCACGTCGCACAAGTTTGCTCGCGGCGTCGGCGAGGCGGTGTGCGCGGAACGGGTCGCGGAGGAGTTCGAGTATTCGCTGGGCGAGGGCTTCGCTGTTCGATGGCGGCACGAGCAACCCCGTTTCGTTGTCGCGCACGATCGAGTCGACGCCGTCAACGTGGCTGGCGATGACCGGCCGTCCGAGTGCCATGGCTTCCAGCATCAAGGTGCCCAGGCCTTGCCGCAGCGACGGCAGACAAAAGAGATCCATCGCCGATAACGACTGCGATAAATCCAGCAGGTTCGGAACGAAGGTGACTCGATCGGCAATCTCCAATTCGCGAGCCAAGCGGCGCAGGTTGGCTTCTTCCGGACCGGCTCCGGCCACGAGGAACTCGGCGGCGACGTCGGCCGCGGCGACTCGCTGAGCGGCTCCCAAAAAATACGGGAAGCCTTTGACCGCTTCGAGCGGTCCGGCCGTGCCGATCACCGGCGTGCGGTGTGGTTCAAAGATCGGACGTGGCTGCTCGGCCGGCACGTCGACGCCGCTGGGAATCACCGAGCACAACTCTGGTTTGAGCTTCGTGCGCTGCAGCAATTCGGTGCGCACGGCGTCGCTGACCGTGATGATGTGGTGGCCCCAGACTGGCGAGAATGGCAATCGCTCGCGCGGCTGCAGGAAGTCCTGCATGGTCAGCACGAACGGACAGCCCAGTCGCTTGGCCAGCCAGGTTCCCAGCGGCAGCAGGTTCCGCGACTGAATGTGAATCAGCGCCGGCGGGTCTTCGCAAAGGTCCGTGAGCAGCCAGCGCCGCACCACTTGCCCCCAAACCGGCGCGAGCAAATACGGATACTCTTCGATCGGCAATTCATCGCGCCGATCGACTTTCACCATTCGCGCGCACGGGCAAACAATCTGTGTTCGGAAGCCGTGTTGTGGCAGTTGCTCAGCCAGGCGCAGCGTGTACGCGCTCGTTCCGCGCAGCGAGAACGAATCAGCGAGCAACAGAGTCAACGGAGATTCAGCGGTCATCAGGACGGCACAATAGCATCCGTGGCCATGAGATCGAGGATGATTCCGCTCTCTGCTGACCGAGGGCTTGCTGGCCGAAAAAATTCACCCAATCCATAGAATCCTCAAAGTTTGCCAGTTCTGCGGCCGATCTCTCGAAGAGACATCCTCGTCTTGCGGGAGCTTGCTGTGTCCAAATCGTCGCCGAAATTCGAAATCGAACCCGAATGGTGCTCGGCGGCTGTGTTGTCTTCGATTTCCGTCGTGGCAGAGCCAGACGACGCGCGGACTACGGAGCCAATCACTTTGGTGGCGATCGAACTAGCCGCTGGGCCGCTGGCCACGAAGTCTTCCAACTTGAAAACGGCACCGACGAGCGATCCCTTCCCGGCGAAGCCGACAGGGTCCACGTCCAAGTCGCCGCGGCTTAAAAAAACGCTGCAGCCGACCAGCGCGAACAGATTGTTCGCGGCATTGCGATCGCGCCGCGTACGGATCGTGACGACGGTCATGAGCGCCATCTTCATTTGCGGGCTCATCGTGCTGAATTGGCAGAGTGGTACGTCAGGCTCCACTAGCAAAATCTCCGAGACGGACCTCTCGGAATTCACCGACCTTTCGGGCTTCGATGAACCGCGCATCAGTAATGCGTCCGAGTCTCAGACGCTGGGCGTCCTCTCGGACGCGAAGCTACTTCCTGCGACGGATCGTTTTCCGAGAATGGTGTCGAGCCCGCGATTGCCGCCACTGGGATTGGTGACACACACGGACCACCAAACCTCGCGCGAACAAACAGCGGATGGACTTGTTCCGGCATCCGCGAATTCCGGCGGACCGCGTGGAGCCATGCTGACTGGACAAATCGAATTCGAGGCACCGTGACGATCGATGGGAGCTCCGAAACGTCCTTTCCGCAGTCTCGGAATGCGATGACCAAAGACGTTTGATTGCTCCCGCAGGCTGACCGCAAGGCACACATCGACCATGTATTCACAGCACTGGAAGTTGAATCGCCGGCCGTTCGAGAACACGCTCGAACCGGAGTTCTTCTTTCCAAGTCAGACGCATCAGGCCGCTCTGTTGAAGATGCGTTACCTGATCGAGAACCAAAAAGGGGCCGGTGTGCTTGTCGGCCCGACGGGAACCGGCAAGACGTTCGTGACACATCGCTTGGCCAAGGAACTGAGTCCATCCGTTGGGCCGTGGCTGAACTTCGTGTTTCCGCAATTGTCCGCTGACGATCTGTTGACCGACGTCGCGATTCGGCTGGGTGGCGAGTCCGTTGTGGCGGATTGGCCAACGCATTCGGTACTGCCACGCAGTGCTGCGCTGCGAATCATTGAGCGATCGTTGGATGAACACTCGCGTGCGGGACGTCATCCGGTGTTGGTCATTGATGACGCGCATCTCATCGACGACCCAGCGACTTTGCAGGCGCTGGAACTGTTGCTCAATTTTCAGCGACCTCCGCAACGAGCGTTTTCGCTGATTCTCTTGGGAGATCGGTTGTTGCTGTCCCGATTGGCTCGCCTTCCGCGATTCGACGAACGGTTGGCTGTCCGAGCGATGTTGCAATCGCTCCCGCCCGGTGAGACCGCGCGCTACATCCGATTTCGCTTGGAAGTCTCCGGTGCTCGAAACGCGATCTTCGATGCTGAAGCCCTTGCGGAGATCGCTGAACTCAGCGATGGAATTCCGCGCCGCATCAATCGACTTGCCGACCTCGCTCTGCTGGTCGGCTATGCCGACGGCCGCAGCCAATTGACCGCCGAGGACGTGGCGTCCGTTTCTGAAGAACTCGCGACCGTTGGCGTGGAGTAGCTCTCCGTCACGGTCTTGAAGATGGCGACTTTACGAATCGACGCCGGCGGTCGATGATGCTCGCGGAGAAAGTTCGGACGAGGAACCCGTGACGTGTTGTTGTATTTGTCAGACGGTTATCTGCTGGGAATGGTACTGTGGCTGATCGCCGGCGGTGTCGGTTTTTGGTCGCTGCTGCGGCTGAGGAGCCAGTGGCGGCGGCAGCCGAAGCGGTTGAAGTGGGTCAACGGCGGGCTGTCGGCTTGGATGGGCTTGGCGCTGCTGACCACGATCGAGTTGTATTTTGCTTTGGTCTATGACGCTTCCGATTCGTTCAACATGACCAACGTGTCGAAGAAGTGGTTCAAGCTGCATGTTGAGCGGCATAAAATGGAAATTCGCCCCGGCCATGGGTTGATGATTCGCGATGACCGCGACTTTCCAACGCAACTGAGGAACGACCAGCGGCATCTGTTGTTCTGCGGCGACAGTTTCACGTTTGCTCAAGGGGTGCGGAACGTGCGCGACCGCTTCAGCAATCGCGTGCGCGCCGCGCTCGAACCAACTTCAAATGGTCAGGTCGTGGTTTCCAATCTCTCCGAAGCTGGCACCGACTTGTGGTGGGTCGAGGATTGGCTCAAAGCGCTCTTCGACAACGGACATCGCATCGATACTGCAGTTTACGTGCTGTGCCTCAACGACATTGAAACGTTTCACGAACGCCATCAGACTTATTACCAGGATTTGAGCAGGTTCGAACCAAGATTCTTTCTGTTTCGCGACACGTATTTTTTCAATTGGGTCTACTTTCGAGTGCGACAAGCGACGTTGCCGCAAGTGCGCGGATATTTCTCGTTCGTGCAGGAGTACTACTCCGGCGAACCGTGGGAGAAAATGGCCCGGAAACTGGATGAAATGCAGTCGCTGTGCAAGATTCACGGCACAGATTTTCGCGTGGTCGTGTTTCCATTCTTGCACAACTTGGGGCCGGAATATCCATTTCGCGAGGCTCATCAAACGATTGTCGAGCACTGTCGATCGCGGAAGATTCCGGTCTTCGATCTTGAGCCGGAGCTGACGCCATTCGCCTCGCAGGGACTAACGGCCAACCGATTTGACGCGCATCCGAATGAATTGGCCCATCAGGTTGCGGCTGAGGCAATACTGAAAAATCTGCTGCGGGATTTCGTGCCGCATGGAAATCCCTGACCGGACGGTTCATAATCCTGCCTCGGTCGCAGTCGTGGGTGGGATCGCTCACCCTTCGCCTCCACGGAACCCCTGTTAAATCCCCTGCCAATGACCAATAAAGTCTTTTGCCTGGAACGCGACGGAAACGTCCTGATTGTCGTCCCGCAAGGGGATGCCAGCGGTTTTCGTTATCACGACGTCCACCAGGAATCCAACACGACGCTGGAAGTGCTCGACGATCCGTCGCTGACGCATGTAGTCGTTGATTTCACAGACGAGCAAATGTTGGGTTCGATCATCATCAGCGTGGTGATCAAGGTTTGCCGCAAGGCGGGTGGCAAAGGAGGCAAAGCCGCGTTCTGCAATGCCTCAGCCGACATGCTGGATGTGCTGCAGACGATGAACTTGACCAAGTTGTGGACGCACTACTCCAGTCGATCCGAGGCGATCGCGGCTGTACGGACTGATTGAGACCCCGGCCAACGTACCGCAACTCATTCAGAAGCAGCCCAAAGGCGAAGGACTTTCGCGTGACTGCCGCCGTATCGACCGAGATCGCTGCCTCCAGTCCCGCTGCTCGCCCGGTTGCGGTGATCGATATTGGTACCACCGCCATCCGCATGGCCATCGCTGAGATTGATGGCACGGGCAACATCCGCATTTTGGAAACAGTGTCCCAAGGAGTCGATCTCGGCAAGGACACATTCACGCGCGGCGCGATTCGACGTGGCACGATCGAGGACTGCGTCAAGGTGCTCGTCAGCTACCGCCAACTGCTGCGCGAATACCAAGTCACCAGCACGGATCAAATTCGCGTCGTCGCGACCAGCGCGGTGCGCGAAGCGTCGAATCGTTTGTCGTTCATCGACCGCATCTACATTGCCACCGGCCTGACGGTCGAGGCGCTCGACGAGGCCGAGGTCAACCGGATCACGTTCGTCGGCATCAAGCCATTCCTCGATTCCGAGCGGATGCTCGCCTCGGCCAAGACCGTCGTGGTTGAGGTCGGCGGAGGCAGCACCGAAGTCCTGCTGGTGCAGAACGGTCAAGTGGCGTACTCGCACACCTACCGGCTTGGCTCACTGCGGCTGCGCGAGATGCTCGAAGAGCATCGTCTGCCTAAACTGAAAGTCCGCTCAATCATGCAGAGTCAAATCGGCCGCACGGTCGAAGAGATCGTGTTGCATGTTCCGCAGGAAGGCCCGACGGAGTTGATTGCGTTGGGTGGAGACGTCCGCTTCGCCGCGTCGCAGATTCTGCCAGAAAAAAAATTGCAACACCTCGGCAAGGTCTCGACCGCAGCGCTCGAACGCTTCACGGACAAGGTGCTGGAACTGTCACCCGATGAGATCGTGCAGAAGTATCAAATCGCGTTTCCCGATGCCGAAACGCTCGGCCCCGCGCTGCTGGCCTACAGCTTGTTGGCCAGAACGCTGCATCTCGACCACATCTTGGTCACGAACGTCAATCTGCGGGACGGCTTGCTGAAAGACATGGCCGTGCGCGGAGCGTGGTCGGAAGACTTCGCCGAGCAAGTCATCCGCTCGGCGCTCGATTTCGGCCGGAAGTTTAATTTCGACGAACATCACGCCACGCACGTCGCGCTGCTGGCCAAGAAGCTGTTCGAGCAACTGCGCGAGCAACATCAGCTCGATGCGCGCACGGGCCTGCTGCTGCACGTCGCCGCGTTGCTGCACGAGATCGGCCTGTACGTCAACACGACGAGTTATCACAAGCACTCGATGTATCTGATCCAAAACGGCGAGCTGTTCGGCCTGACTCGCCGCGATCAACTGCTCGTCGCGCTCGTCGCCCGCTACCACCGCCGAGCGTCCCCGAAGCCAACGCATACCGGCTACGCACCGCTCGAACGTGACAGCCGCGTCACCGTCAGTAAACTCGCCGCGCTGTTGCGAGTCGCCATCGCGCTCGACCGTTCGTACTCGCAACGCATCCCCGACCTGACTTGCGAGCGCGAAGACGACCGCCTCGTCATTCAAATCCCGAACGCCGACGATCTGTCGCTCGAACAACTCGCCCTCAAGCAAAACGGCTTGCTGTTTGAGGAGACCTTCGGTCTGCAAGTCGTGCTGCGGGCCAAACAAGTCTGAATTGCTTATGCCTCCGCAACTGCGAATCGCTGAGTCCGCTGCCCACGCCGGGGCCGAAGTCGCGTTGAGGCACTTTCAAGATTTCGCCAACGTCGTCAGCCAAGTCAAACCGGGCGAGCCGAGCTTCAATCGCGTCTCGGTGGCCGATGTCGAATCCGAACACGCGATTGTCGAGGTCATTCGCCGCGAGTTCCCCGATCACGCGATCTTGGCCGAGGAAGCACACTCCGCCGACGCGAACGCCGAGCATCTGTGGGTCATCGACCCGATCGACGGCACGAACAATTTCTTGCACGGCATTCCGCAGTTCGGCATCTCGGTCGCGTACTACCAAGCCGGTGAACCGGTCTGCGGAGTGATCCTGAATCCCGCACGCGGCGACAGCTTCGTCGCGTCGCGCGGACACGGAGCCTTTCACAACGGCCAGCAGGTGCGCGTCTCCGAACACCGCCGACTCGACGAAGTGCTGATCGGACTCGGCTTTTACTACGACCGCGGCGCGCTGATGGAAGCCACACTGGCCGCGATGCGCGAACTCTTCGGCCACAACATCCACTGCATTCGCCGCCTGGGAGCCGCGACGCTCGACCTGTGCATGGTCGCCTGCGGACAACTCGGAGCGTATTTCGAGTACGAACTCTCGCCGTGGGACTTCGCCGCCGGTCGCCTGTTTGTCGAAGAGGCCGGAGGCCGAGTCACGACCTGCGACGGCCAACCGCTGCCGCTCGCCAAGACACACATCCTCGCCACCAACGGCCACCTGCATGACGCGATGCGGGAGATCGTGCAGCGGCATTTGCGTTGAGTCGCCGCTGCGAATCGCAGGAAATCCCGCTCGGTGATGACCATTCGCCGCCCAACTCGATCGGAGCCTAATTCGCTTCCAATGCGACCTCCTCGCGACCGGCAATCGTGCCTAATCCGCCCCAGATTCCGTAGGGACTTTCTTCACCAGTAATTGCTGCTGTGGCTGTTTGATCGCCGGC
Organism: Candidatus Kuenenia stuttgartensis; assembly: GCA_945861865.1. Taxonomy (GTDB): domain Bacteria; phylum Planctomycetota; class Planctomycetia; order Planctomycetales; family Planctomycetaceae; genus SXKJ01. Next base: position 16,367 of record CAMAWN010000050.1, read on the forward strand.
GAAAATGCTCTCGTTGATGAACCGAGCGGCACCGTCACACATCAAGACATTGACTCCGCTCGAATGGCGGCTGCTGGCGGTGACCCAGATTCCGAAATTGCGATCGGCGAAGCTGTCACCGGAATAACAACTCAAATTGTTGGGTGGCATGGCGGTCGTAAAGCTTCCCCAAATCGGATGTCCGACGGCAAACAAACTGTCGGATGGAATCAGAGAAGGTCCATCTGGCACGGGGCCTAATTGTGAAGCTGGGGCAACCCATCCCATCGTGCAGGTCGCTGGGCTTGAGCTGTATGTCGACCAATAGTCTTCGGACGGTCTGAAACGCTGATGCCGCTCGCTCACGGCAATAGTCATCCCAGTCCCATCGGTGATTTCTTTGATCTTCACACAACGCTGAAAGCCAAACGGGCCGCGCGTACGACGAAGCTCGGCCAATCCCGGAGATCGGTTCGATGCAGGCGGCTCCTGGGCAGGATAGGAGGGTTGGAGATCGCCCAAATTGAACGCGTAATGGCGATGGCCGGTGCCATTCACTTTGTCCCCGACCGTTAGAGTGGGGCAGAGAAAAACGTCGATCTCTCCGTTGATGGCGATTGTCGAGGGATCGCCACCTTGACCGGGTGCCTTGTGAATCCGCTCCCAGATGATGTCCTTCTCCAATTGCGGCAACAGCATGACGAAGCCGGAAAGAGCATTGCCGTTCGTGCCACTGCCACCAGTTCCACCGCTGCTTGGTGGAAAGCACGCATGCGTGTCGTGGTAGTTGTGCAGCGCGATCCCGATTTGATGCAGATTGTTGCGGCAAGCGGTGCGGCGAGAGGTTTCTCGCGCGCTTTGCACCGCGGGCAGCAGCAGTGCCATCAGTGCGGCGATGATGGCCATCACCACGAGCAACTCCACCAAGGTGAAACCTGATCGCCGAAAAGAGCTTTTCATGGGAGACCTTTCCGGCGGTGGCTGAGAGGAATTCCGATGCCATTTTGAACTAGGACGGTCGATGAACCCCGACGGAGAGGGAGGTCGCTCCCCGCTCTGTGAGGAAACCAAGCGGCTTCATTCTGCTCCGACGGCCATGTGATTTCAATTCTCATCGTCGCCATTGTCTCGACGTGGATTTGTCGGGTTGGATGGCTTGGACGGTGGCAGTTCCGTTTCGATCGGTTTCGTGGGATCGGTGGATCGGCCGAATCCCAGCGGCTTCGAGCCTGCGGGTGGAGCGAACAAAACCGACTCCTCGGACTTCGATTCCTGGGATTCGCTGGGTTCCTCCGTCGCCACGACATGGTGGGCCTTGTCCCATTGCGCCAGCAGTTTCTTCAGCATCGTCTCGTGCTTGGAATTTCGAGTGCGCGGGCTCTTGAGCATCGGTTGCAGACAATCGCGGCCGATCCAGAGCAGCAAGAGCGTGTCGGGATCTTTGGAAGTCGCGCGATCTTTCAAGCGAGGCAGCAGCATGTCGAGTTGTGTTTGCGAACGTTCCACGAATTCGTCCATGCCGGATTTGTCCAGAGGACGGTCCCGAATCTCACGCAATCGGTTGTACATGGCGTGATAGGTGGCGGCGACATTGCCGTAGGAAACTGGCCACAGCCACCACACTGCCAACGGCAACAGCAACACGACTGCGAACTTCCAATCGGGCAACGATCGCTTCCAGCGAGTCAGTGTTTGTTCCCAGGACTCTTTCCGAGCCGCTCGTTGCTTCGCGGATGGAACAGGCAGCTTCGCATCAGACTTTGCAGACAACGGACTGACAGACGTTGATGGCGACTCGCTCGCTCCTTCCGAAAGTGTCGCATCAGCACCGCTCGCTTGGAGCGCGGCTTGAGCTTCTGCAACTTTCGCCGACTCTGCGGCGCGAGCGATGGCAGCCTCACGCCCTGCGACGATCTCCTTCAAGCGGATCAACTCGTCCGTGCGATCTTGCTTCCAGTCGTTGAGCAATTCCAAATTTTTGTCGGGAAGCGTCAAATCATACGATGGCGGAGTCGCGGGATCCCGGGTTTCGCCAGTCGGCTCGGGACGAATCGAAAAGTCGTCCGTGACGGATTCGATGGCAGCCACTTCCGTCGGCAGCGAATCCTCTGCGTTCGCGGCACCCGAAGGTTCGGAGACCGACCGGCTAAAAATTTCGATTCCGTCGATGCGCGGTAACTTTTCGGTCGCCCCGTTGGCTGACGACGGTGTCCAAAAGTTCGACCAGCCGGGCAACACACCTGATCGCCGTAGACTTGCCGGGACCATTGCGGGCTCTTCGGCGAAAGTGATCGACTCCTCATCCGTGGGATCACAAGGCACTTGCGGATTGTCGTCGTCTCGGGCAACTGTCTCGTTGCTGACCTCGGTCATGCCGGCCGGTGAAACGGCAGCGTTCGACAACTCGGTGAGAACATCCGTGACCGATCGCCAGTCGCCGTCGATTGCACATCGAGCCAGGTCGCCGGGGCCGAGCGAATCACGCTCGTTCATCTCCAACAGCGTTGCCGTCGTCATCGGCCCCCATTCGGCACCGAAGCTCGCTTTCACATACCAAGTTGATTCACGATCACCGGACATTCCATCAGCCCCCGCCAAAAAGCGGACGCCACGATAGCCCAGCCTGCTGAGGATTCAAGATGCCGACGGGGTGATGCAACAATCACGGGAACGTCAGCCATTGCTCCGTCATGGCCCACGGGGTGTCGATGCGACCCGCCCGCCACGAACGGCATGATGATTTTCGGCAGAGTGGCCGACGCGTCTCGCGTCGGTCGGATGTGAGACGCATCCGCCACGCTCAGTCCGACGCGCTGCGTCGTCCCGGCCGATAGCCCTGCCCCGGACCATGCCGAGACTGCTTCTTCGACGTCTTGCCCTTCGCCGGAGACGAGCCGTTCGGCGGGATCGTGTGGACGAACTCGCCTCGGAATTTCGAGTTGGCTTCCTTGCGGCGCAGTTCCAGCGCCTCGCGCGGCGGCTGGTCGGGGATCAGACTGTCGCAACCGGGGCCGATCAGGTCCTGGCGGCCGGCTTGTTCGAGAGCCTTGCGGACCTCGAAGTAGTTCTCCGGTTTGAAGAACTGCATCAGCGCCCGTTGCAGCTTGCGGTCACGCAGGTGCTGAGCGACGTACACCGGCTTCTTTGTGAACGGGTCAATGCCGGTGTAGTACATCGCCGTCGCGACATCGAACGGAGCGGGAATAAAATCCTGCACCTGATCCGGGCGGTAGCCGTTGCGTTTCAGAAACACGGCCAGGTCGATCATCGCGTGGAGGTCGCTGCCGGGATGGCTCGCGATGTAGTACGGGATGATGTACTGCGTCTTGCCGGCCTTCTTCGACTCGCGATCGAACACGTCCGCAAACTTGTCAAAGTCGTCGCTGGCCGGCTTGCGCATCAGGTTCAGGACTCCGGTGTCGGAATGCTCCGGCGCGACTTTCAAGTGGCCGCCGACGTGATGCCGGACCAGCTCGCGCATGTATTCGGGTGAACGTCTCGCGAGGTCCATGCGAATGCCGCTGGCGACGAACACTTTCTTGATGCCGGGGACTTCGCGAGCGTCCTTCATCAGCTTGACCAGCGGCCCGTGATCAGTGCCGAGCAGCTTGCAGATCGTCGGATGCACGCACGACTGCCGCCGGCATTTGGCTTCGACTTCCGGCCGCGAGCACCGCATCTCGTACATGTTCGCCGTGGGACCGCCGATGTCGCTGATGACGCCTTTGAATTGCGGGTCACGGGTCATCGTTTCAATCTCACCGATGACCGAATCGTGGCTGCGCGACTGGATGATCCGTCCCTGGTGCGTCGTGATCGAGCAAAACGTACAGCCGCCGAAGCAGCCGCGCATGATCGTCACCGAGTCCTTGATCATCTCGAACGCGGGAATCTTTTCTTTGTAGATCGGATGCGGCCGCCGCGTGTACGGCAGCGCGTAGATCGCGTCCATCGCCGCTTGCGAGATCGGGAAGCAGGGCGGATTGCAGACGACCGCCTGCTTGTCGTGAAACTGGATCAGCCCGCGTGCGTTGTACGGGTTCGTTTCGTTGTGGATCAGCTTCGTGGCTTCGGCGAACGTCGGCTTGTCGGTGACGACGGCCTCGTAACTCGGGAGGACTAATGTATTCCGCATCCCGAGCTCTTCCGCCGACTCTTTCGCTCCCAGCGCATACGCGATGCCGCGCATGTCTCGCAGATCGCGCACGGTCTGACCGGCGTCGAGTCGCCGAGCGATTTCCAGAATCGTTTCCTCGCCCATGCCGAAGGCAACCAAGTCCGGCTTCGCATCGAGCAGGATTGAGCGGCGGACCTTGTCGCTCCAGTAGTCGTAATGCGCGAGTCGTCGCAGCGAGGCTTCGACGCTGCCGGCGATGACCGGCACGCCGGAGTACGCTTCGCGGGCACGTTGACAGTACGCGAGCGTCGCTCGATCGGGACGCAGACCGATCCGGCCACCGGGCGAGTACGCATCGTCGTTGCGGACTTTCCGGTTGGCCGTGTAGTGATTGATCATCGAGTCCATGTTCCCCGCGCTGATCGCGAAGAACAGCCGCGGCTTGCCGAACGTCCGCCAGGCGTCGCACGAATGCCAATCAGGTTGGCTGACGATGCCGACTCGAAAGCCGGCCGCTTCGAGGACTCGGCCGAGAATCGCCATCGCGAAGCTGGGGTGGTCGATGTAGGCGTCGCCGGTCACGAACACGACGTCGAGTTCGTTCCAGCCGCGATCGCGAGCCTCGGCCATTGTCATCGGCAGAGGTCGAGGACGGCGTGACGTTTCAGCCAACGGATGCAACGCGGCTAAAGGATCGGCATTGGGATGCTCGATAATCGGCAGATCAAGTTTCAGAGAGGACATAGCCGCGAAGTGTACGGGGCGACTCGCACGACCGCATGGCTGCACTCGCCGGAATCGGGCGAGTTGCCAAAGTCCTTTCGCGTCGTATCATGTTTGCCAGCCCGGCACCGCTTTGATGGGCTTGATAACGGTGCATCGCACAATGTCGCACGACAATCCGCCAGAGGACGTTCACGAAACGTCCGACCCTGCGGAATCGGACGCAAGACGCCGTCCAGTTCGCACCCGTGGCAACGAAAAGCTGCGGAGGCAGATCGTCTTCGAGGCTGCTCGGCTGATGTATCGCCGCGAAGAGAAGGAGTATTACCGCGCGAAGCTCAAGGCCGCGCGGGCCATCTGCCAAGGCTGGGTGAAGCCCTCCGACCTGCCCAGCAACACCGAAATCCGCGACGAGATTCAGCGGATGGCGTTCCTCTTTGAGGGAGATTCGCGGCACGATCATCTCCGCGAGATGCGCATCGAAGCGTTGCGCGTGATGCGGTTGCTGGCGGCGTTCAAGCCGAAGCTGATCGGCAGCACGTTGACCGGCCATGTGCGGCACGGCTCGGACATCGACCTGCACGTCTTCACGTCGAGCGCCGAATCGGTCGCGATGGTTTTGGATCAGGAAGGGATGACGTATGACATCGAGAACAAGCGTGTCCGCAAGCACGGCGAAGAGCGGGTCTTCACGCACATCCACATTCAGGACCGGTTTCCGCTGGAGCTGACGCTGTACCCGGTTGAGAAGCTGGCGTACGTCTTCAAGAGTTCGATCACCGGCAAGGCCATCGAGCGGGCGTCGCTGACCGAGTTCGAGCAACGGCTCCGCCAGGAGTACCCCGACATCGAACTCGACCACGAAGTGCTCGACGCCGAGAGCAAGGTTGATCCCTTCCAAGTCTTTCGTTCGCTGCTGTTGCCCTTGGAGGGAGTCGGCCAATCGAAGAAGCATCATCCGGAAGGGGACGTGCTCTACCACAGCCTGCAAGTCTTCGAACTGGCTCGCGACGAACTGCCCTACGACGAGGAGTTTCTGCTGGCCGCGCTGCTGCACGACATCGGCAAAGGACTCGATCCCGAGGACCACGTCGCTGCGGCGCTCGAGGCGCTGGGGGAGTTCATCACGCCGCGCACGGCGTGGTTCATCGAGCACCACATGGAGGCCCACCTCGTCGCCGACGGCACGATTGGCTTCCGCGCGCGGCAGCGTCTGCGCGAGTCCCCGGACTACGACGAACTGATGCTGCTCCAAAAGTGCGACCGCGGCGGCCGAGTCCGCGGGATGCAGGTCCTGGAGGTCGATGAGGCTCTCGACTTCCTGCGCGAACTCGCGCGGATGAACGGCTAACGTGGCCGACGCGTCTCGCGGGGGTTGGATGCGAGACGCATCCGCCACGATTTACTTTGCCGGCAGCTTGCGATCGGCGAAGTCGAGGATGCGTTGCCAGTAGGCTCGGTTGAGGATGTGTTTTTCGTCGCGGCGGTACTGGACGATGTCGCCGCAGTTGGCGTCGGTGAAGGCTTCGTCGCCGGTGACGACGCCGCTGCCGACGAGGCCGCGTCCGCCGAGAAACTTGTAGACCTTGTCGGCTCCTTGCAACGAACGCAGAGCGTTGTCGAAGTTGGCCCACTTGTCCTGATCTCCCTCGCCATCGAACAGCGGACGAGGCGCGACCAGCGCCACTAGCAGGTGCTGATCGATCGGCAGCTTCGCTTCGTTTCCGCCGAACGGCACGAATGAGTCGCTGAACCAGTGCGGGAAGGACTTGTTGATCCTCGCGACCGTTTCTTGATCGTTGCCTCGGTTCAGCGCCATGCCCCCGGTCCCGGATTGATGCGGCACGGAGAGCGCGATGCGCTCGTCGAACGCAGCCGCGAACAACGCCGTTTTTCCGAGCCGCGAGTGTCCGACGACGCAGACGCGCGACTTGTCGATGTCCGGCCGAGTCACGAGATAATCCACGACGCGTGACACACCCCAGGCCCAAGCTCGGATCGTGCCCCAATCATTCGGACCGAGCTTGTCTTGTCCCGCCGGCAAGTAATGCGGATGAATGCCGTCGGTCAGTTCGGGTGTGTCTGGGTCGAGGTCCGCGTTGTAGATCGTCGCCAGCGCATAGCCTCGCTCGATCAACAAGTCGGGGCACCAGACCTCTTTTTGCGACCCGCGACCTTTGTCGGTCGCGCGTTCGTTCTCGACACCGGCGCAGCTCTTGTAAATCCACTGCGACGGCAGCGCGATCTTGGAATCGTCGAGCACTGCGTGATTGCCACAGAAATTCAACCCGACGAACACCGGAGCCGGTCCCTTGCGGTTGTTTGGCACGATCAGCAGCAGGTTGATTGGTGGCGCGTTCTTCGGGCCGAACTTGATTGTGACTTCGCGCAGCGTCGCTTTGCCGTCGAGACATTTCTCGTCCGTGCGGACGATCTTCGCTTCAAGGTTGTCCGGCGGCGGAGGAGCTTTGCCATACATGTAGTGCTCGAAGAGAGCTTTCAATTCGGGACGTCGCTTGTTGAACCAATCGTCGCGCGTGCGGACGGGCGTACCGTCGAGCATCACCAGCGGATCGGGCGGCTCCGGCCGAACGGGAAGTTGCTCGAACGACGGAAACTCACCGGCAACCGCTGTTCTGAGGCTCAGGCCGCACAGCATCAGAAATTTCAAAAAACGGTGGACCGTACAATTGATCAACATCGGCAGGCTCCCAGCAGCGAACGCGATTTCAACGGACGAATTGAGGCACACGACGCGCACACTGTTGCGCAGACTAACCCGAAGCGTCAGTGAGAGCGAGCGTTCCAAAAGCCTTGAATAGCGAGTGACTTGGAGCGTACGCCCAGGCTGACGCTTCGGGTTGGTTTGTTGCGGGCACACAACACTTCAACCACGGCAGACCGTGCCTTGCGTGCCCATTTCGCCGCTCGTACAACAGCCTCCGCTTGGCTAGGGAGGCCAGCAGTCGCTCGTCACGACGAACGGAATGAAACCGTTTGACCCGGTTTGTGGTACGACGGACCTCGTGCGTGAAAACCAAACAGCCGTCCGGGACGGCGTCTCCTTATCTGATTGGATGAATCATGAATCGTTGGCTGCGTATCGGAACAGTCTGGTTGGCATTTGCAACAGTCTTGTTGCCTCGTTTGAGCCTGCGTGCCGAGGATGAAGCAACTCCGACCGACCGCCTGCTCCCGCCGGACGTATCGGTGTACGTCTCGGTCCCCGATGTCGATGAGTTGAAGACTCGTTGGCTCAAGACGGCGTTTGGCAGTCTCACGCAGGACTCGGCGTTCGAGCCGTTCAAGGGCGAAATCGCCAAGGCCATCGAAGGGGTCTCCAGCGAGATCGAAAAGGAAATTGGCGTTTCGCTGAAAGACTTGCTGGAAATTCCCAGCGGTGAGTTCGCGTTCGCCGTGCTGACGCCGCAGGGCAAGAAGCCCGCCGTCGTGATGTTTCTCGACTTCGGCGACAACGAGAAGACCGTTGATGCGTTAATGGAGAAGGCCGAGAAGGCCCTCGAAGAGAACGGTGCCGAAAGCGACGACGAAGAAATCGACGGCACGAAAGTCACCACTTGGACCTTCAAGAATGGTGCCGACAAGCCGAACCAGCTCGTCTATTTCATCAAGGACACGATGCTCGTCGCTTCCTCGGACATGGACACGGCGAAGGGAGTGCTGTCCCGCTGGGATGGCAAGCATTCGGACACATTCGCCGATAATGACAACTACAACTTGATCCTCGAAAAGTGCTCGACCGACGACGAGGACGGCCTCTTCATGTGGTACATCAACCCGATGGGGCTGATCCAAGCCGCAGTTTCGCAAGTGGCGGCGCAGAATCCTCAGGCCGCGCTGGCGATGGGATTCCTCGATCCGCTGGGGATCACTGCTCTCAAGGCCATCGGCGGCTCGGCCGACATGGCGACCGAGAACTTTGACGGCATCACCAAGACGTTCATGGTGATCGAGCAGCCGACCAAGGGCTTGATGAACATCTTCCAATTCCCAGCGATCGAACAGAAGCCGCCGAAGTGGGTTTCGTCGAACGCCAGTGCGTGGTTCTCGCTGAATTGGGACATCGCCGGCGCGTACACGGCCATCGAGTCGATGGTCGACATGTTCCGTGGCCCCGGCACAGTTGCCGCCCTGATCGATCAGATCGCGCAGCAAGAAGGGGGCCCGAAAGTGCATCTGAAGAAAGATATCATCGACGTCGTTTCTGGTCGCATCCAGGTCGTCATGGAACCGGCCACGAAGAAAGACGATGAGCCGGCACAAGATCGTGTCGTCGTCGCGTTGGGTTTGAAGGACGCGAAGAAGTTTCAAGCGACGCTGACCAAGCTCACCAAAATGGCCGGCTTTCCCGGCCAGACACGCGAGTTCAAAAGCTCGACGATCATTGAGTTCGAGTTACCCGACTTCAGCGGTAGCTTGGAGCCGAAGATGGCAGGCTTGGCGATCGGCCAAGACCAATTGATGTTCAGCAACGACGTCACTGTCATCGAGGCGATGCTGCGTGGCGACACAGACGGCGACGCTCTCGTCGATTCTGCGGCCTACAAGTCAATCGTCGAGCACCTGCCGGCTAAGGCGTCCATCGTCAGCTACTCGCGAAATGATTCGCAGGTCCAAACTTTGTGGGACATGGCCAAAGGTGGCCAGGCCGGTGCGTTCCTGCCGATGATCGACTTCTCGAAGCTGCCCGAATTCGACACCGTCAAAAAGTATCTGACCCCCAACGGCGGATACTCGGTTCCCGACAAGAAGGGCGTGCTGTTCGTCAGCTTCGGCACGAAGAAGAAGTAGCGAGTCTCGTGGGGTACGACGATTTCCGAAGCCCGGCTTCTCACAGAAGCCGGGCTTTTTGTTTTGACGGTCTCTGTCCGTGTCGCTTCCGAAAAACCTCGGCGATACCACTCGCGGCGCTGAATGAGATGTTTCCCTGTTTGTGAGTTTCCGCGACACAGTGGATGGGGGTCAGGATGTCCGCGCCACGGACCCTGACGGACTTCCCGAACCAACACCCTGTCGATTGGGACTCAATCATGACCCTCAATTTTCAGACCTTGGAAAAGGTCTCAATCATGGCCGCGTGAGGGACAACCGCCCGTCCTCGATTTCCAACCACCCCTCGGCGAAGAGTCGAATCGCTTCGGGATAGGCATCGCACTCGGCCTCGAAGACGCGAGCGGCGAGGGTGTCGGGGGTGTCGCCTTCGAGGACCGGGACGGCACGTTGGACGATGATCGGGCCGTGGTCGTATTCGTTGTCGGCGAAGTGGACCGTGCAACCGCTGAGCTTCACGCCGCGAGCCAACACTGCCTCGTGAACGTGATGCCCGTGAAAGCCTTGCCCGCAGAACGCCGGAATCAGCGCCGGGTGAATGTTGAGCACGCGTCGCTCGAAGTCCGGCGGGATGCGGATCAGCGACAGGAACCCGGCCAGCGTGACCAGATCGACCTGAGCCGCTCGACAGGCGTCGAAAATCGCCGCTGAAAAACGCTCGACCGAATCAAACGTCTTGCGAGCGATCACCTCACACGGCAACCCCGCCTCGCGAGCACGCTCGATGCCGCCGATGCCCTCTCGGCTGGCGATGACGACGGCGACCTCGGCATTCAACTCGCCCGCTTTGATCTTCTTCAAGAAGTTGACCAACGTTGTCCCGCCACCAGAAATCAACACTCCCAACCGAATCGGCCGATCCAGTTTGGGCGAACGGAACGCAGACGACGAAGCGGAAGATGTCATGCGAAAGCCCTGTTTTCATGAGCGATGATTGGCGGAGATTAGCGTTCCGGTCCCTGCTTCTCGAACGAGTTGGAAACACTCATCGAGGCGAATCTTCGCTCAGGGGGACCGGGGATGGTGGTTGGAGGAGTTCAGCGTTCTTTTGCAGGAACTCGTCGCGCCAGCGGTAGTGGTCGAGCAAAGTGGTGGTGTCTCGGCCAAGCAGGTGATACGCGAGATAGATCGCCTCGATCGTCGCCAATCCGGCGGAGGGATCATCGAAGATCTTGGACACGCGCGGGTAGGCGGTTTGGCACGGCGGCAGGCTGCGAATCGGCAGGTGCGCGTATTTCTTTTCCATGCGTTCGGCGAGTCGCCAAGTGCCGTCGATGACGAGCAGTCCGCAGTTTCGATCCGCATCGCTGAGCAGCGGGCCGCCGATCCCGAGTCGCACATAACGATCCAGTGATTCGAGGCCGTCGTCGGGATAGGTCCAGAAGACAAACTCGTTGCGTGCGCGCAATGGCTCGACCGAGCATTTGCTGCGGTTCTCGCGGCGATGGACGACGATGATCGTGGGCGGGTGGTGCGGCACGAGAGTCTGTGGCCTCGGTTCCGATTCGTGGCAGTCGTTGCTGGGGGAATTCGGCGGCAATAGAGTGACTCGGCCGGTCGATCGCAAGCGGCGCGGTGCGGAGTTGGTTCGATGACGTTGTTGTTGTGTCCCGAATGTTGCCAGTGGCGCGAGCCGGTTGAGGGTCGCTGCCCCGTGTGTGTCGGGTCGCTCGATTTCGCCATTCCCGATCCGTCGTTGGAGACGATTGCGGAGGAGATCGGCGTTCTTCAAGGCCTGCTCGGCGAGGCAGGCGTTTCGCGAGGCGACCTGCCGAAGCGGGGGCGACTGTGGGCGACGACCAACGGATTGCTGTTCGTGCCGAGTGAGTCGCGAGTGATCGTGTTCACGAACGACGAACGTGCGGGGCACGCGATGCGATCTGGCAGGCTCGGCCGATGGATTGGCCGGTGGTGGTCACGGCTGAGCAGACGCGAACCGGCGGCTCGATTCGCGTGCGAACGTCGAGAAAGCGGGTTGGCGGCCAGCGACCGGCTCGCGTTGGCGGAGTTACTTCGATCTGATCCGGGAGTTCTGTTTTGGTCTCGCGGCAGGATCGCCACATGGCGGAGGCATCACGGTCGGTGGGAATTGATTCGACCGAATACATTCTCGTGGCCGGAGCGGATTGCGATGTGTGATCGTGATGGCGATCGTGCTCTACAAACTTGGCTGGAGACAACAGCGTGCCCGCTCCCCGTGAATGTTCGTTGAAGGAATTCCTCGATCTGCTGCGTGATTCGCTGAACCGAGATGCCTGTTGGGGCGTCGTGCTCAGCCAACCGTGCCGTGGTGAATCGCCAAGCAAGCTGACGGTTCGACCGGTCGAGTTGTCCGGTGAGCGTTGCTATCAACTGGCCGAGCGGCGTGGCAAGCAAGAGTTCCATCTCAACCTCAATGCCGCTGCGTTGCAGACGCGGATCACCTCCGACTTCGGCGAACGGTTTGAGCAAGCCGATCTCTTCGCGCCGGACGCCGACTACTCGGCGCGAGTGATTCGCAAGGATGTTGTGCGACTCACCAAACGCCGGCCGTCGAAGTCCGCTCCGGCGCTGACGCATGATCGCGGCAAGCAATACTTGATTCCGGAAGGACGGCCGTGTCCGTTCTTGACGGAGATCGGCGTGATGACTCCGGCGGGGCAGGTCAAAGCCGCGCATCAGGCGAAGTTCCGGCAGGTGAATCGGTTTCTGGAATTCGTGGACGACGTGCTGCCCGAACTTCCGCCGACGGGAGTTCTGCGAGTCATCGACTTCGGCTGCGGCAAGAGCTATCTGACGTTCGCGCTGCATTACTTGCTGACCGAGTTGCGTGGCCGCGAGGTCGAGATCATCGGTCTCGACTTGAAGGCGGAGGTCGTGCGCGATTGCCAGCAGATTGCCGAGCGGCTTGGTTGTCGGGGCTTGCGATTCGAGGTCGGCGACATCGCGGGCTATGAGACGACGGGGCCGGTGCACCTGTCGGTCTCGCTGCACGCGTGCGACACGGCGACCGATGCGGCACTGGCTCAAGCCGTGCGGTGGCAAGCGCGAGTCATCCTCGCGGTGCCGTGTTGTCAGCACGAACTCTTCGGTTTGTTGAGCGACGCCGCGCTGCCAGGACTGCTGCAGCACGGCATCCTGAAAGAACGCTTCGCCGCGCTGGCGACGGAGGCTCTGCGAGCGGGGTTGTTGGAAGCGGTCGGCTATCGAACTCAAGTCGTTGAGTTCATCGACATGGAGCACACGCCGAAGAACCTGCTGCTGCGAGCCGTGCGAACGGATCGGCCGAGTTTGGAAAGTCGCGATCGGTACGAGCAACTCAAGCAACAACTCGATCTGCGCGAGTTCGCCTTGGAACGATTGCTCTCGAGGGATCGCGACTGACTCCCAGCCGCTCGCGAGATGCGCTCATCAGTTGCATCGAGTCGGGAATGACCGTATCTAGCCCGCCCCCGATGATGATGAACAGACTTCGCCGATGCGATTTGGCGGCGAAACCACTCCTGGGATTTCAAGATGCCGATCAAAGTCGCGTGTGCCTGCGGAAAGAAGCTGACGTTGCGAGGGCACACCGGTGTCGTCGGGCAGCGCGGATCACACCGTGAAGGTGTGGGATTTCTCGCCTTAGCCGTGACAGTTGGCAGAGAATGCTCGCAGTCCACTCAAACACTTCTCGCCATCGTCGATCTGGCGGCGAACAGACTCGGAGAACTTCGGAATGGCGATCAAAGTCGTATGTGCGTGTGGGAAGAAGCTCGCGGTCAAAGACGAACTCGCGGGAAAGAAAGTGAAGTGTCCCGCGTGCCAGAAGCCGATGCGGGTGCCGAAGCCCAAGATCGAGGAGGTCGAGGATGAATGGGACTTGGGCGACTCGGCCGAAGAGGACTTCGACGACGAACCGGCGAAGTCGCGCGGCGGGAAGTCGGCGGCCTCGCGCGGGACGGTGTCGCGGAAGAGTGTCGGCAAAGGCCAAGGGAAGAAGTCCAAGTCCACGAATCGCGGCCTGCTGATCGGCCTGTCGGCGGGAGGCGGCGTGTTGGTCGTCGCCTTGCTGGCTTGGCTGCTCTGGCCCGTCGCGGAGGTCGCGCCGGTCGCCGACCAGCCGAAAGACAATTCGACTGGCGGGGCTGAGGCGGCGGCTTCCACTGCGGAGCCACGCTATGCCTCGTTCTCAGAGTTCACGGATGGCATGAATGAGACGCTAATGGCCGGCATGGTTTCCGAAGGTCATTCCGTGCCGTGGACGATGCCGGGGGATGTTTCCTTCGACGCGGCCTTTCCCTCGAAGGAGAACACCTTTGTCGATGGTGCGGCCATGTTCGCGGATGGTTCGATTCGGCATCTGCGAGTCCGAGACAGCATCCTTCGTCCAACGTATCGTGCATTGTTCACGATCGGCGGCAACGAATCCGCATCATTCTTGGCGTTGTATCCTCCGGGTGCCGACACTTCGGACCCCACCTATCCCACGCAAGAGCAAGTCCGACACGCGGAAGCTCGTATCCAGAATAAGAACTCGCTGAAGGCGATCGCGGTCGCGTTTCACAACTACAACGACACCTACAAGCACCTTCCTCCAGCGACGGTTTATGGATCGGACGGGAAGCCGTGGCATAGCTGGCGGGTGTTGATCCTGCCGCTGCTGGGACACCAAGCGCTGTACGACGAGTACGACCAAGGCGTCCCTTGGAATGATCCGAAGAACGCGGCGGTCATTGCCAAGATGCCGAAGGAGTATCGCGATCCTTTATCCAACGATCCTCAAAGCACACTGACGCCGTATCTGGTCATCACCGGACCGGGGACAGCCTTTCCCACGGGAAACGCCGCGCGAGAGATGCCTCGGCCGACGACCTCCGCCCCGAACTCGGCGGCTCTTGCGGGGAACAATTCAGCGACACCCAAGACCTCAGCGAATCCGCCCGCGAGTGACGTGACCGGTGACCTCAAGGCGCTGCAAGGCGACTGGCATGTGGTGGAGATGCAGAGCGACCCGCCCCTACCGCCGCAGCAACTCGAAACGTTCAAGGTCGCCACGATCTCATTTGTTGGGGATTCGATGATCGTGGACAATCCCGCTGCTGGCGTCTCTCTGCCTCCGCGGTCAATCCAGCTGGATTCGTCACAGAACCCCAAAGCGATCGACGTGATGCCTCCGGCGGGCGTTGCGAATGCCAAACAGCAATTGGGAATCTATGCGATTGAAAATGACGTGCTCCGGCTGTTCCTTGCCGCCGCCAAGCGTCCCACGTCGTTTACGCCGATCAAGGGACTGCGCGAAGGAATCATGGTCCTGCATCGCGGGCGAGCGGCGGGTGTGACGAATGCCCCGGCGACGGCGGACAAGTTCGACCACAAGGCGTATGAACTCGCCAAGCCGAAGCTGGACGCGCTGAAGATTCCACATCAACTCGTCGCGCGGCGGGACGCACCAGAAATCTTCCCGGATGGCGTCTCATCCGCGGTGCAACTGGGCCTCCCCGATCTTCGCGGCTTCGACATTTATCCCGACAATGTTTGGACGCCGCTCAGGTCGATCAGCCACGTGCACGTCATGGCGACGGAAACGGGAGACGGGAGACTCAAGCAACTTGCCGAACATCCAGGACTGATCGGGCTTGGTTTTCGCAAGCCCTGTACGATCACCGCCACGGGTCTAGCACATTTGAAGAAGTCTCCGCACTTGCGGAGCTTCATGCTCAACGAAGTTCCGATCACTCCCGAAGTGGCGAAGGCCATCGGCGAACTCCACGAGTTAAGGGTGCTGAACATCGACGGGGCGCCCGTCACCGGCGAGATGGTCGAGTCGTTCTTGCCGCTGAAGAATCTGGTCGGCCTGAGCCTGCAGAACACCGGCCTGACGGATGCCGAGGCCGCTCAGATCGCCAAGCTGTCCAAGTTGCAGACGCTCTTTCTGGACCAGTCGAAGATCACGGACCAGGGCTTGCAATCCCTGAAAAGCCTCAGCGGGCTGACGCTGCTCAGCGTGCGCGGATTGAACGTCTCGCCGCAGGCCATCGCAGACCTCCAGCAGGCCCTGCCGAAATGCAAGATTCTCAAGTGACTGGGATTCCCATGCCTGGCGCGGGTCTCACGACTCCGCCGCTGGACGGACCGAAGGTCTCACCGAATCGCTGGAGACCCGCGCACAGCGTGCCTGACCACGACGTAACTGCTCAACGTGACGAAACGGTCGAAATGACGTAAACCCAGGCCGGTTGTCATAAACCTTGACTCCGAACCAGCGCCAACCGAAGTTGTTGCCATCCCGGAGTCGGCGGGATTGATGAAAACCGCGGTTGCCGCCTCTCTGGAGTCGGCGGGATTGATGAAAACTTTGGTTGGCGGCTGTCTGGAGTCGGCGGGATTGATGCCAACCGTCGTTGGCGACCATCCGGCCGCCTCCGGAGAGGTAATCCGGTTCGCAGAAATTAGGTGCGCGTTGGGATGTAGCTTTTGGCGCAGACGGATTTGATCAGGTTGGTGTTGAGGCAGTGTTGGCACCAAGAGCTGGAGGCGACCTCGAAGAGGTCGTCGTAGTTTTCGTAGGAGCGGTTGGACCAG
>CAMAWN010000051.1 GCA_945861865.1 Candidatus Kuenenia stuttgartensis
CGCTGCTCGACCGTCCGCGTCAGCTTCTCCACCAACGCTTCCAGCTCGCCAACGCGCCGTCGCAACCCTTCGACTTCTTCCATGATGCCCGGAGATTACATTCCCCACGAACAGGGCGCAAGTTCAGTCACGCGGTAATCAATCACTCGACGGGGAGGGCAAATGACGCCAACCGACTCCGCCAAAACAACTGCGACAACGATGCCAACAGATGAACCGCGCCCACAGTTCTCAACGTCTGCGTCGCTCCGTGACATCCGTCACTCGGTCGCTCGGCCACTTGGCAACTCGGTCACTCCGCCTCTCTGTCAGACCGGCATGGAAGCGATCGGGGCAGCAATTCAACGCTGTCTGCCTGGTGATTATGACCGGGCTGACAATCTGCTGTTCCGTCTGGCTCGCGAGTGGAAGGCGTTGGCCAGCGATGACGACTGCCCGGTTGGCGTCCGAGAGTTTGTTCGGCATTGGTTTGATGCTGGCGGGCACACGGTCGAAGGGTCGTTTGACGTTGTTTGGCTTTGTTTCCTTGTTGCTTGCGAATCCGTGAAATTTCCCAAAGGGACAGGGCCGGTCGAACTGGCGATGGAAGCGGCGAAAGGCGAGCCTTGGCCGTCGGCCGCTCTCCGATTCGAGGACGAACGTGTCCGGTTGCTGGTCTCGGTATGCTGCAAACTGCAACTACTGTCCGGCCCGTCGCCATTCTATCTTTCGTGTCGCATGGCCGGCGAACTGATTGGTGTCTCGCATGACACAGCAAACGTGTTGCTTAGGGGCCTCGGCAGAGAAGGCATCTTGGACGAGATCGCCAAAGGTGGCATCACGGCTCGCGGAAAATTGGCAACTCGCTGGCGATTCATTGCACCGATGGACTGACCTGTCGCCTCAAAGATTCGACAAGGCGACAATTGAAGAGATGCTTGACATTTCGGCACGCAATGCCGATCTTGATGTTATGGTGAAGAAAGTAGCACTTCCGAAAATCAGTGACCAACTGCGGGACATCATCCGCGATTGCGACCTGTCCCGGTACGAAATCGCGAAGCAAACGGGCATCGACCAATCGGCGTTGCCCCGATTCATGTCCGGCGAACGCGGCTTGTCGATGACAGCCCTCGACACACTGGCCGAGCATTTGGAGTTGGACATCGTCAGACGGCGGAGAACTAAAGGGGCGAGAGCGAAGTAACTGGCCGAGGTTGGCACGGACTCTGTCCGCTCGGCATCGCAGAAAGGTAGGCACGTCATGCGAGTGTTTCGGCAGAGGTACACGGACCGCGCCGGCAAGACGCGGGAATCGTCCAAGTGGTATGTTGAGTTCAAAGACGCCGACGAACGATTGCGACGGCTCCCCGGCTTCACCGACAAGGCCGCGACGGTCGAACTCGGCAAGCGCGTCGAGCGGTTGGTGGGCTTCCGTGTCATGCGGGACGAATTGAGTCCCGAACTCGCGCGATGGCTCGAAACGATTCCCAACGATTTGCGGAAACGGCTCGGCAAGATCGGTCTGCTGGATGCCAAAACGATCGCGGGAAAGAAACCGTTGGCTCAACACGTCGATGACTTCGTGACGTCGCTCCGCTCGGCCGGGCTGTCGGATGATTACGTTGATCCGGTCGAGGCTCGCATTCGCCGACTCGTGGAGTTGTGCGGCTTCCAGTCGATCGCTGACATCAGCGGGGCGACAGTGCAAATCGCTCTGGCGAAGCTCAAGGTGAACGGCTCGGCCGGTACGAAGAAAGACGATGGCACCGTTAAGACATCACGCGGGCTGGGACAACGGACGCTCAACCACTACCTCGCTGCGACGAAGCAATTCACGCGTTGGTTGGTGACGGAAGGCCGGACGCTCAAAAACGCGCTGGCTCACTTGAAGGCCGGCAACGCGAATCTCGACATCCGCCGCGAACGCCGCGAGTTGTCAGAAACCGAACTGCAAGCGTTGCTCAAATCGGCCGTAGCGGGACCGACGTTGTTCGGCATCGCGGGGCAGAACCGCCGTCGACTGTACCTCGTGGCCGTGAGCACGGGACTCCGCGCGAGCGAATGCGCATCACTCACGCCGCGTCACTTCGATTTAAACACCGACCCGCCCACCGTTCGCATCGACGCGGCCGACGAAAAATCTCGACGGGGGGACGTGCTGCCGATCCCGTCCGATTTGGTGACGATGCTCCGGCCGTGGCTCGCGACGATCGGTCCTAACGAACCGCTCTGGCCGGGCGATTGGGCACAGAAGCGTCGCGGCTCCAAGATGATGATGGCGGACTTGGCTCGTGCCGGCATCGCCTACCGCGACGACGACGGACAGCAAGCCGACTTCCATGCCTTACGTCACACGTTTCTAAGCCGCCTGGGACGCTCTGGAGCGTCACCCAAGGCGATGCAACGGCTGGCTCGACATACGACCGTCCAACTCACGCTCGGCCGCTACACGCACGCCAACCTCTTCGATTTGCAGTCCGCCGTGAACATGCTGCCGCCCATCTCCACCACGTCATCGCACGAAAGCGAAGTGGTCACACTGCAAGCCACGGGCACCGATGACATCGGGCAGTCCGTCTTGCAGTTTGTCTTACCGCCCGGCTTACCGGAACGGGACGCGAAACCGTTCTCTTTGGTTCACTTCCCTGCATCCTCGGAAGAGGGTTTCAACGGTACTGATTCGACAACTCTGCCGTGCGAGATCATCGAGAAAACACGGCAAAGTCCGTCGTTTCCCGATCAAAGCGGGAGTGGATGGGAATCGAACCCACCTGGCGTCTTTTCAGACGCCACACTGGGTTTGAAGCCCAGGGCGGTCACCAGAGCCGCGAACACTCCCGAAGAGATCAGAGGCTATTGTTTCGGCTCGCACGTCGCTACCGATTGGACTCGACTTCTCTGAGAAACTGGAGGTTTCTCCGGGGAAATCGTGCGAGTTGCGAATCGGTGCGGATGTCATCGTCACGTTGTTCGATGTCGCTTCGCGTTCGCTGGCTCGGTCGGGTGATGATGCAGGGAAGTGAACCAAGTGACGCCCTCCCCGCAAACTGATCCAGGAGAAATGAGCGAATCCATTCGGCCCGAAGGGCCGGAAAGGATTTGGCATGAAGAAGCGACAGAGTGCGGAACAGATTGTCGGCCTGCTGCGTCAAGCCGACGTGGCCTTGGGCCAAGGGCAGAAGGTTCCCGAAGTGTGCAAGCAGGGATCAGCGAGCAAACGTATTATCGTTGGCGGACGAAGTACGGCGGGATGGCTCGGCAGTTGCAGGAACTGCAGAAGGAGAACGCCCGGCTGAAGCGGCTGGTGGCGGACTAAGCGTTGGACAACCAGATCCTGCGTGAGGCCGCCCGCCCAAACTGGTCAGCCCCGAGCGACGCCGTCCGTGTCGGAACGACGGATCTGCCGTGTGCTGGGTCAGTCTCGTTCGACGCAACGTTATTGCCGTCGGAAGCCGGACGATGATCGCCGGTTGATCGAGGAATTGCGTCGTTGGTGCGAGTGGTCTCCCCGTTTCGGGAGCGAACGAGTTCACCAGATGCTGTTGGAGACTGGTTGGCGGGTGAACTTCAAACGGGTTCATCGCCTGTGGAAGCAGGAGCGTTTGCAAGTTCCCGGCAAGCCGCGAAAACGTCGGCGATTTCCGGGCCAAAGCGTCAACAGCTGCGTCCGTCACCGAGTGCTGTACCGCAATCATGTTTGGAGCTAGGACTTCCTGGTGGGCCGCACAGAGGACGGGAGACAATTGAAGCTATTGGTGGTGATCGACGAGTTCACGAGGGAATGTCTGGCGGCGGAGGTGGGCCGGATGTTCACGTCCCGGGACGTGAGGTTGACGTTGCAGTACCTGTTCGCCGACCGCGGTGCACCGGAACACATCCGCAGCGACAACGGCCCGGAGTTCATTGCCATAGAATTGCAGCGCTGGTTGGAACGAGCGGCCGTTCGAACACTCGATATCCAGAAAGCGAGTCCCTGGGAAAACGGCGACGTGGAAAGTTTTCACGGGAAGTTGCGGGACGAACTGTTGAATCGGGAACTCTTCCTGAGTGTCCCCGAAGCCCGCTACGTATTGGACGAGTGGCGATGGGAAGACAATCATCGCCGGCCGCACGGCCGCTTGAACTGGCAGACCCCTGCGGCCTACGCCGCGAAGTTGGTGGAAGGACAGGCCGAGACGTTCTCGGCCGCTTCCTGTGTTGAGTCTCCGGTCGGGGCGACGCCCCTCCCTCCGACTCAACACGTGAACTCAACACTCCCCGATTCTCTCACAACAACTGCTACGGAATTCGGGAGGGCGTCACTGGGGCGAGAGACCAGAGCGTCAGCCGGTCGAACTCGACATCACCTTCGGCCCTCCGCCCAAAGATGTCTTGCTCCACCGACGGCAATGTGCGAGCGAACGGACCGACTTCCAAGTGAAGATCAAACCGCGCGGCTGGCCTCCCGAGGTCGCCACTTTCCAGACTCGCGCCCGACACGCCTTCCGCCTACTGAAGTCCTATTTCGTCGCCGACGGAGATCGTGGCGGATGCGTCGCCGTCGAAACCGACGCGAGACGCGCCGGCAACACGCTACGGTAACTCGCGAATCCGCAGCCCTTTGAACTCGACGGGCGAGCCTTCTGATTCGAGGCACAAGAACCCTTTGCGCGGCTCGCAGTTCTCGCCGCCGGTGACTTCCTCGCCGTTGACCCACAGTCGCACTTCGCCGTTGATGGCGCGGACGTAGTAGTGGTTCCACTCGCCCACTCCTTTGGTGAGCCGCTTCGTTGGAAAGCTGCGGCTGCTGTCTGGCTTGCCCACCACATACGTCGAGCCATCGTCTCGCGTGTAGGTGATCTGCGGAGTGATCGCCTTCATCTTGGAACCGCCCACGGGAAACACATCGCCGTGGCTGGTGAACCAGTCCGAAGGTTTCCCCTTCGATTTTTCAAAATTCGTTTCGTAGCCGAGATCCAGCACCTGCACCTCGATGCCCACCTTCGGCAGAGCGTTCGGTTTCAAGTCTTTCATTCCCTCTTCGGTGGCCCATAGGAAGATCCCGGAGTTACCGGCCGCCTTCATATGCCGCCACTGCGTGACCAGTTCCAGATTCGTGAACTCTTTCTTCGTCCGAATCACACCGACCGGCTTGCCCGTGCATTGAGCCAGTCCATCCTTCCACGTCCACGTGTCGGCCGCACAATTCACGTTCTCGAAATCCGCCTCGCCGAGGTCTCGCCAGCCCGACCCTCGCCCATCAATGAACGCCTTGGGTGGAACCGCCGCGTCTTGGGCCCACAGTGCTGACGTCGCCACGCTGAAACAGCCTACCAGAATCGACAACACGGCACTTTTCGAGATGCGTTTCATCGGTGAAATCCTTTCGACAAGAAGTGGTTTCAGAACGGCCGGAAGTAGAACACCGCGCCGATCAGAAACACAAGCTCGCGCTCATCGAGTCTTCGCCATTCGTCGTTTGATCCGAGCCATGGCTTGCCGCAACTCGCGCCGCAAGGGACCGATTGCCGTCGGGAGTACCGCCGCGAGAACGTCGCGTACACTGCGGTCCCCCACTTTTCCGAGCGGATGTACAGCCGCCAGTGGAGCGTCTTGAAAAACTTCGAGCAGCACCGGCACCGCTCGTTCCGGTGGCATCATCTTCGCGACCGCCGCGGCCAACAGATTGCGTGAGGCACCCGACCGCCGATCTCGAACCGCCGCGAGCAACCACTCGTCGATGTTCCGCGGCCGAGTCTGATGGATGACCGAGGCAACCGCCCGCTTCAAGTCGTCATCCGTCGTCGAGTCGAACAACTCGGCGAGTGCCGCTCCGTCCAACGTCCCCGAGCGTGCCGCCAACAACGCCCACGCCACTGACTCTTGCAGCCGTCGATCCTCCAGCCGAGGAATCCATTCAAGCAACAACGCCGCGAGGCCGCTCGGCAAAGGATCGTATCGATCGCGAATCTCCGCGACTGACGAAACCGGAAACCCAGCCTCAGCCAACGCAGCGAACAACCGAGCCTCGGCGTCGCTCACGCGATCAACTCCTGCACGACTTTGCCATGCACGTCGGTCAGGCGGAAATCGCGGCCGGCGTAGCGGTAGGTGAAGCGTTCGTGGTCGAAGCCGAGGAGTTTCAGCAGCGTGGCGTGCAGGTCGTGGACGTGGACCGGGTGCTCGACCGCTTTGAAGCCGAATTCGTCGGTGGCTCCATGGACGTAGCCGCCGCGCACGCCGCCGCCGGCCAGCCACATCGAGAAGCCGTGATGATTGTGGTCGCGGCCGTTGATCTTGCCGGCGTTCGAGCCGGTCTTCGGGAGTTCCACGGTCGGCGTGCGACCGAACTCACCGCCCCAGATGACCAGCGTCTCGTCGAGCAACCCGCTTTGCTTGAGGTCGGTCAGCAACGCGCCGATCGCTTGATCGCATTGTTTGGCGAGGCGGCGGTGATTGACTTCGATGTCGTCGTGGTTGTCCCACGGCTGGCCTTCGCCGTGCCAGACTTGGACGAATCGGACGCCGCGCTCGATCAATCGCCGGGCAATCAAAATCTGCCGCGCCTGCGTGCCAGGGCCATAAGCTTCGAGGATGTGCTTCGGCTCGCGGCTGACGTCGAACGCCTCTTCGGCATCGCGCTGCATTCGGAATGACAGCTCGAACGATTGGATGCGAGCTTCGAGCTGCGCGTCGCCCGGCCGTTGCTGTTGATGCCGACGATTCAGCTCTTGCAGCAGGTCAAGCTGCCGCCGCTGCTGCTTCACGCTGAGATGCGGGTTGCGGATGTTCTCGATCAGCTTGTCGATCTCGGTCGATTTCGTGTCGATGTACGTCCCTTGATAGACCCCCGGCAAAAATCCCGCTTGCCAGTTCTGCGACTCCTGAATCGGATAGCCGCCGGGACACATGGCGATGAAGCCGGGCAAGTCCTGGTTCTCGCTGCCGAGCCCGTAGGTCATCCACGACCCAAAGCTGGGCCGAATCTGCCGAGGCTCGCCGCAGTTCATCAGCAACAGCGACGGCTCATGATTCGGCACGTCGGCCTGCATCGAGCGGATCACGGCGATGTCGTCGATGTGCTGCGCCGTTTGTTCAAAGAGTTCGCTGACCTCGATGCCCGACTCGCCGTACTTCCGAAACCGAAACGGCGAACGAAACGCGGCTCCCGTCTTTCGCTCGGTCGGCAAATTGAACGGCAACTCCTGGCCATGGTACTTGTCGAGTGCCGGCTTTGGATCGAACGTGTCGACGTGCGAAGGTCCTCCGTTCATGAACAAATGAATGACCCGCTTGGCCTTCGCCGGAAAGTGCGGATGCTTCGGCGCGAGCGGATTGAGCGTGCTTCCCGCCGCGTTCGCGACCGTTGGCTGCAAGAGCCCCGTCTGTTGCAGAACGCTCGCGAGGCCGATCGAACCAAAGCCGAGACCCGATCGAGACAGTAACTCACGGCGTGAAATTGGAATTGCAGATTTCATGGGGGATTATCCAAACACGCCGTCGATTGGCTCACCGTCTGCCAGAGGAAATGGTCTGCCATCGCGGTCGTGAATGTGGGTGTGCGGGTTGAGGCCGAGGCTGGAAAAGATCGTGGCGGCGAGGTCGCCGGGAGAGTGGGGGTTAGAGGCGGGGTACTCGCTGAGGCGGTCGCTTTCGCTGTAGACGAAACCCCGTTTGACGCCGGCTCCGGCGAGGACGATGGAGTAGCACTGCGGCCAGTGGTCGCGGCCGCCGGGGCCGATGTTGTTGACGACCGGGTTCGGGCGGCCAATGTGCGGCTTGCGACCGAACTCGCCGCACCACACGACCAGCGTGTCGGCCAGCAGACCGCGTTGGTCGAGGTCTTCGATGAACGCCGCGAAGCCTTGGTCTTCGGGCGGCATCAACGTCTTCTTCAAACGATTGAAGTTGTCGGTGTGCGTGTCCCAACCATCGCCGGGGTTCGAACCGCTGAAGACGGTGATGAACCTCACGCCCGCTTCGACCAACCGCCGCGCGGCCAGCAACGACTGCCCCGTCTTGTGCCGGCCGTACCAGTCGCGGACGTGATCCGGTTCTTGCGAGAGATCGAACGCACGCTTCATGCTGGGCGAAGTCAGCAGCGAGAACGCTCGATCGTGAAAGCTGCTCCACTGGCGGAATGCGGTGCGCTCGACGGCGCGTTCGGTGGCTTCGCTCTGACGGTCGATGAATTCCAGCAGCCGACGCCGATCGGCCAATTGTTCGCTGCTGACGGAGAGATCGAACTCGGTGAGCCGGAAGTCCGCGGCGCTCGGATCGCGAGCGATGACCAGCGGATCGAATGCACTGCCGAGGAACCCGCCCGTCTGACCGGGACAGCGGAAAATCTGATCGAAAGCGTAATGCGGCAACTGCACGGCATCCGGCACCGAGCCGGTCCCCGGCGCGAGCTTCGACAACACGGCTCCGTAATGCGGCCAGTCGTCTTGTGAGGCACCGACCTGCACCTGATCGCGCACCGAAGTTCGGCCGGTGATCGACAGATAGACGCCCGGATTGTGATTCGCCGTGCGATGATTCATCGAACGGATCACCGAGAACCGGTCACACACGCGAGCGATCCGCGGCATGATCTCGCTGACTCGAAATCCCGGAGCCGAGGTTTCAATCGCTCCGAACTCTCCACGCACTTCGTCGGGTGCTTTCGGCTTCGGATCGAACGACTCTAATTGCGACGGAGCGCCATAGTGCTGGTAGAAGACCACCGACTTCGCTCGCGCCCGATGCGTGGCGTGCTGTTCCGCAGCCAGCAACTGCGGCAACGAAAGCCCCAATATTCCGAGCCCGCCGATGCGCAGCACGTCTCGACGAGAGGTCAGACAGGATCGACGATTGGCGGTCGGCATCGAGATGTCTCGCAGTTTGGCTCAAATCACATCGCCGGAGATTCTGCCACGAGATCACACTCTTTGAAAAGGGGGGTGGTGCCCCGGTGCAAACTGCGTGGGATTTGACTTCCGGTCGCACGGAGCGTAAGCCGTATCGTCCACGGCTGCGTCAGCCCTGCCTCCAAACCTTCCTTTGCTCACGGAGACTTCTCATGCAACGCTCATCTCAATCGTGCTCGGATTGCGAATCGTTTGATCGTCGTTCGTTTCTGAAGACCGCCGGCGCGGCGACTCTGGCGGGTGTTGCGATGCCGATGCTCGTGGGACAGGCGGGACTGTTCGCCGCACCCACGGCCAAAAGTACCGCCGAGACCGCCGTCGGCCGCTTCTTCGCCGCGCTGTCTGCCGATCAAAAGAAAACGATCTGTTTCCCGTTCGAGCATGAACTGCGTCAGAAAATCAACGCGAACTGGCACATCACGAAGCCGAAGGTCGGCAGCGACTTCTTCAACAAGGACCAGCAAGTGGTCATCAGCGAAATTATCCGTGGCGTGACTTCGGAGGATGGCTACGAGCGGCTCAAGAAGCAGATGGACGAAGACGCTGGTGGACTCGACGAATTCAGCGTGGCGATGTTTGGCGAACCGGGCGGCGCGTGCGAGTGGGAACTCACCGGCCGGCATCTCACGCTGCGAGCCGATGGCAACAGCGTCGACAAAGCCGCGTTCGGTGGTCCGATCATCTACGGGCACGGCGAAGAAACCCCGAAGGACAACATCTATCACTATCAGACCAAGCAAGTGAACGAGGTCTTCAAGGCGCTCGACGCCAATCAGGCCAAGATTGCTCTGGTCGAGAAGGCTCCCAGCGAAGCGGCTGTGACTTTGCAAGGTGACAAAGGCGCGTTCCCCGGTATCGGCGTCGGACAGCTCAGCGCGGATCAGAAGCAACTCGTCACGAAGACGATCCAAATGCTGCTGTCTCCGTATCGCCGGGAAGATGTGGACGAAGTCATGGAGATCGTGAAAGCCTCTGGTGGCCTCGACAAGCTGCACATGGCGTTCTACCAGCAAGGCGATTTAGGGAACGACAAAGTCTGGGACATCTGGCGCGTTGAAGGCCCGTCGTTCGTGTGGCACTTCCGCGGCGCACCGCACGTTCACGCCTACATCAACATCGGCATGGCGAAGAGTTGATGATCCCGGCTCGAACTCGGACAATGAATCGCCCGGCTTCTCAAAGAAGCCGGGCATTTGTTTGCGCTTCAAAGTCGACGAGCCAGTCCGTGGCTCGTCGACTGTTCGGCTTCGCCGCACTTTTCTTTTCAGAAGCCGCGTTTGCGAAAGCGAACGACTCGCTCTAACTTGCGAGACGGAATCGGCAAACAAAAAGGGAACTTCGATGAGCAAACGGGCAGAATGGCATTCGACCACGATCCTTTGCGTGCGGCACAACGGCCAATGCGCGATGGGGGGCGACGGGCAAGTGACGCACGGCACGACGATTCTCAAGGCCGACACGAAAAAGATTCGCTGGCTGTTGGAGAAAAAGGTACTCGTCGGTTTCGCCGGCTCGACGGCCGATGCGTTCGCACTGATGGAGCGGTTCGAGGCCAAGCTCAAGGACTACCCGAACAACGTGCCGCGTGCGGCGACGGAGTTGGCTCGCGATTGGCGCACCGACCGGATGCTGCGGCGGCTGGAGGCGATGCTGATCGTCGCCAACGACGAACATTCGCTGCTGATCACCGGAGTCGGCGACGTCATCCAACCGACCGACGGAGTGCTCGGCATCGGCAGCGGATCCCCGTATGCCATCGCGGCGGCGCGAGCACTGGCTCGGAACTCGAAACTCTCTGCCGGCGAGATCGTCACGGAAGCCATGCGGATCGCGGCCGAACTCGACATCTACACGAACGAAAACTTGACACTCGAAGAATTCCCTTGCAAACGCTGACGTGGGGCAGGTTTTCATCCTGCCCGCCCTTCAATTCCTGGTAGGTTGAAAACCTGCCCCACGAGACAACCTGGAGTCACCCCCGTGCGAGCACTCACACCGCGCGAGATCGTTGCGGAACTCGATAAATACATCATCGGTCAGGATCCGGCGAAGCGAGCCGTCGCCATCGCGCTGCGAAATCGGTGGCGCTGGCAACAGCTTCCTGAAGATGTCCGCCGCGACATCACGCCGAAGAACATCATCATGATCGGACCGACCGGCGTTGGAAAAACCGAGATCTCGCGCCGACTCGCCAAGCTATCCGATGCCCCGTTCATCAAAATCGAAGCGACGAAGTACACCGAAGTCGGCTACTACGGCCGCGATGTCGAAAGCATGGTCCGCGATCTCGTCGAGGCGGCCATCGCGATGGTCCGCGAGAAGAAACGGAGCACCGTCCAAGAAGAAGCCCAACGCCGGGTCGAAGAGCGGTTGCTCGATCTGCTCATTCCCGCACCCACATCCTCGCGAAAAAAGAACGCGCCGAAGATGGAGCCACTCGAACTCCTCATCAAGGCCGCGACGGGAGAACGCGCAAGCAATGACGGCGACGACCTGACCGAGGCTGAACAGGAACGTGCCGCCGACCGCAGCAGTCGCACTCGCGAACGCTTCCGCGAGAAATTGCGAGCGGGTGAACTCGAAGACAAAGAAGTCGAACTGCGGATCGAGTCACGCCTGATGCCAGTCCACGTCATGTCGAACATCGGCGGCATGGAGCAGATGGAAATGGACCTGCAAAACCTGTTCGAAAAGATCGGGCCGAAGCAGACGTCGCACCGCTCCGGACCGGTTCGCAAAGCTCGCGAGATTCTGCTCGAACAGGAACTCGAATCGCTGATGGACAAGGACGCGATCAACGAGGAAGCCGTGAAGCTGGCCGAAACGCACGGTGTCATCTTCATCGACGAACTCGACAAGATTTGCGGCGGTGAAGAATCGCGCGGCCCGGATGTCAGCCGCCAGGGCGTGCAACGCGACCTGCTGCCGATCATCGAGGGGACGACGGTGCAAACCAAATACGGCTATGTGAAGACCGACCAAGTACTGTTCATCGCGGCCGGAGCGTTTCACCGCTCGCGACCTTCCGATCTCATGCCCGAGCTGCAAGGCCGCTTTCCGATCCGCGTGGAACTGCTGCCGCTCACCCGCGACGATTTCGTCCGCATTCTCACCGAGCCGAAGACCTCGTTAACTCGGCAATATCAAGACCTGTTGGGAGCTGACAGCGTCAAACTCAAGTTCACGAAAGACGGCATCGATGCGATCGCCGACATCGCTCATCAAGTCAATCAGACGACTCAGAACATCGGAGCACGCCGGCTGCACACGATCCTTGAACGCCTGCTGGAAGACATCAGCTTTGAAGCTCCCGACGTGAAGAAAAAATCGCTGGCCATCGATGGCGATTACGTCCGCAAGAAGCTGCAAGACATCATGCAGAACGAAGATCTGAGCAAGTTCATTCTCTGATTTCATTGGACTCGGAACAGTCGTGATGAGCAGCATCGCCACTCAGACCCGATGCCTCGAACACCAGTTGCCGGAGGATCAGCCCAGCTCGCATGGATTGATCTGCCGCGAGTGCCAAACGCGATTGCGAGACGATCCACCGCAAGGATCGTGTCGCGGTTTTTGGGAAAGCCAACCAGTTCTCAACGACGGCGAACCATGCGCCGTCTTCGCTCTGGTCTGGGACAACTTTCAGATTCGATCGTTGCACCCTCCGAAAGAGGAGTTCTCGCCGGCAGAGTTGGAAAGTCCCCTCTCCCGGAGGGAGAGAGGACTTTAGCCGACCGCCAACTCTTCGTCGCGCATGTCGGTCACGAACATGCAGCCGGGGCTGTGCGTGATCACCAGCGGCGGCTTCGCGGCCATGATCGCCGCTTGAGGCGTCACGCCGCAGGCCCAGAACACCGGCACTTCGCCGGCGTGGATCGGCACCGAATCGCCGAAGTCCGGTTTTGAAATGTCCGCGATGCCGATCGCCGACGGATCGCCAATGTGAACCGGAGCGCCATGCACCGCCGGGTAACGCGACGTGATCTGCACGGCTCGCACGGCATCGCTCGGAGTCAGCGGGCGCATCGAGACAACGAGCGGCCCATGAAACACTCCGGCGGATCGGCATGCGATGTTCGTCCGAAACATCGGCACGTTGACTCCGAGTTCAATGTGCCGCACCGGCAATCCCGCCCGCAGCATCGCGGCCTCGAACGTGAACGAGCAGCCGATGACGAAACTCACGAAGTCGTCCTGCCAGTACTGAGCAATGTCGGTCGGTTCATCAACGAGTTCGCCATTCTGCCAAACTCGGTAGCGTGGCAGATCGGTCCGCAAGTCAGCATCCGGCGCGACGTGATGCGGCACCGAATCACCAGGCTCGGTGACATCGAGCAACGGACACGGCTTCGGGTTTCGCTGGCAGAACAACAAGAAATCGAATGCCAACGCCTTTGGCAGCACGACCAGATTCGCCTGCGCGAATCCATCAGCGAGTCCACAGGTCGGCTTCGTCCAAGAGCCAGCCCGACAAGCGGAGCGAACGGCCATGCCGGTCAGAAGTTGAATTGGATTGGTCATTGGCGATTGGCTGTTGGTGATTTGAAATTTGAGATCGAAGATCTCAAAGTCCGTTGTCGCTCGAAGGGGCAACGTCCCCGGGGAACTCTGTCGCACAGACGATTCCGGGCGAGTTCTACCTTCAACGATCAATCGCCAATAGCCAATGACCAACAACCAATTGAGTTCCTCCGCTCGCGTCGAATGGATCGGCATCAGCCCCGGCAACCGCCAGCCGATTGAGCTGTGCGGCGAAATCACCGTCGCAGTCGGCACGGGCATTGACGGCGACTATCACTCGAAGAAGAAGCCGGGGGGCGAGCGACAAGTCACGCTGATTCAGGCGGAGCACTTTGCCGTGATCGCAGCCAACACCGGCCGAGACTCCGTCCACCCGGAGCTGGTCCGCCGCAACATTGTCGTGCGCGGCATCGAGCTGGCCTCACTGATCGGCTACTGCTTCCATATCGGCGAGGCGCTGCTCAAAGGGACCGGCCCCTGCACGCCTTGCTCCCGCATGGATGAAAACCTCGGCCAAGGCGGCCGACTCGCCATGAAAGGCCTCGGCGGCCTGACCGCAATGGTCATCGAGCCGGGACGAATTCGAGTGGGTGATTCAGTGATTGCTGAGGCCTGAAGTCGGAACACTTGGTTGAGTTCGATTTCACTCAATCGACTTCCGCAAAAGCAAGCATCATTGATGACGATACCGTTCCTGGCCGGCCAGACCACCAAGAAAATCACGATCGATCCAATCGCCGACAGCCTGGTCGGGCACCGCGTGACGACTGGGCCATTTCGAGAACCGAGGCCATCGTAGCGGTGAGCAACGATGGAAGAAGTGGCCTTCAAGAGCGACGAGCGGCCAACGATATTCCCGCCGTTCACTCAAATCTTTCAGGCCGGTTCAGGACCGCCGTTAGAGGCAACGTCGCACGAATCGGTTCCCAAGATTTCTGTCACCCGCCCCCTTGTGGGTCGGACGATTCCACTTCGTTGGACGAATCCTCTAGGCCACAAGGGCCTGGGCTACTTCTCGGCCTTCGAAGGTTCGCTGCCGATCAACCGCAGCCGATCGTTGTACGTCAGCAATTCGATTTGCCGTTCCGCGAGGTTGAGATTCAAGCCACGGTAGCCGCTGAATTGGTTCGTGAATTCGTCTTCGAATTGTTTGCGGCCGGTCTTCTTGTCGAGCATCAGCAGTTTCTGAACCTGCACATGGATTCGTCCGCGCTGCTCGAAGCGGCGTGTCGAGAACAGCAGCACCGGAGACGCAACGAAGTGGTTCAGGATCATTCCTTGGTTGTCGACTTTCTGCCGCCAGAGTTCACCGCCTGCTCGACGGTCAAAGGCGAAGATCGTGCCATTGACCGGGACCGTCGCGAACTCGTCGCCATAGAAGGTGTTGGTCTGGTTCCCCGACACGATCAGGAACAACCGATCGTGGTCAGCCACCATGTAGCGACGCTGATTGAGTCCCGACAAATCAGCCGGCTTGACGGTTCCCAAACTCTGTATTTCGTGGGTGTCGAGGTCCAGCGTCGTCAGCTTGCCGTCCGCGCCAAGCGTTGCCACCGTGCGCGCGTCCAACCACGAGAACTGATTGGCGGACGGAAACGTTTCACGCCACACCGTCTGTTGATTCACCGCGTTCCAGCGTTCCACGGCGACCAGGTTCCCTTCGGCTTTCGACACCGTCAACAAATCGGAACCGAGCGACATCTTCGCGGCCAGGAACCGATCGCGTTGTGTGCCCACGAACGGCACGGATTGACCATCACGAGCACGCAGCAACAAGCCATTCGGCCAGCGCGATGCCGACGCCACGAAGACAAAATCGTTGGTCGCCTGCACGCGAGCGTCATTGGGCAGTTCGCGCAACTCCCAGCGCCACTGACCAGTCGCCGCGTCGGTCATCGTCAGCACTCGGCGACCGCGATAACCGACGAACTCGGGCGTGCAGAGCGTCAGCAGAGAGTTGCGAGTTATTTCATCCATCGGATCCACCGGGCGAGTTTGAAACTCGACACTGCTTTGCATCGGCAGTATTTGGCGGCGAGCGGCCTGCATCGAATCGATGGAGGTCGCGCCGCGCGATTCCACCGGGCGGGTCCAAACGACGCGATGATCCACCGGAGAGAGCATGTGCAACACCTCGCGGTGATAGACCAGCATTTGGTGGCCAACGGTACGAATCACCGTCCCATTACCGATGTTGCTGTTCGTCTTGTTGCGGAGCGGCAACGACCAGTCCAACTGACTCTCGCCCAATCGCGACATCGCCAGCCGCTGCATCGAGACGGGGCTGTTCAACATCTGGTACTGAAACCTCTGAGCCGTGAAGAACGGCCAGCGGGCATCTGGCAACAAACATTCCTGCACTTGCTCCGCGTTCCCCTGAGACCCGACCGACCGCTGCATTTTGAATTCGAGCGAACTCCAGTCCGGTGAGTGCGACGCCGTGGTCTGCGCGAGGCGACCCGCTTCGATCTCCTTCTCGACCCATTGCTTCGCGGTCGTTCCGTCGGCGAGCGCAACGTCTCCCAATCGGTGCAGTCGCTGGCCGGACATCGCCGCGTCGTCCTTCAAGTCTTGGGACCGGTACAGTTCGACCAATCGCCGCCAAGCACGAGCCACTTCGACGGCATCCTGTCCTTCCACCAATCGCAGCAACGCCAATTCCGCGCGCGAGACATCACGCTCGGAGATCGCGAGTTCGATCTGTCGCCAACGCGGTTCGCGTGTCGCCGGATGAAACGCGAAGAGCTCCAATCCGCGTTGACGTGCCGCAGGAGTCGCATCGCCGAGCATTCGAATTTCCGCAGCAATGCCGTCATCCAGCTCGGAGCGCTTTTCGGCAGGCAGCGAATTCCACAACTCCGCGAGCTGACCTCCAACCCATGCATCCAGTCGGATCGCGGTTTTCGGCGGCCCGTTCCAGACCAGCACCTTCTCGCCGTCACCGCGAGACAGTTCCAGCAGCAGTTCCAGCGCGGCGCTAGGTTCCCCCTTGAGCCGCAGATGCTCGACTCGCAATCGCTTCGCCTGCAATTGATCGTCCGGCTCGGTCAGCAGCTTCTCAAACGTCGCCAATTCGACCGCCCGCTCGGTTGAGTTCTGCTGAATCACGTCGGTCAGCACCTCACGCAATGCGTCCAGATATCGTGGCTGCAACTCTGCGGAGACCGACTCGGCTTTCACGCGTTGCAAGACACTCCAGGCATCACTCGATTTGTGTTCGAGCTGCAAGATGGAGGCTTCCGTCAGCAGTGCGAGAGTATCGGCCGGATCGCGTTCCTTGCGTTGCCGAATTTGTTCCGCGATCGACTCACGTTGCTCGAAACAGATCAGTCCCGCCGGATGCGCCGAGACGACTCCTCCCCGATACAGCGCCAGATTTCCCAGCCGCGTCCCCGAGGTCGCCCACTGCCGTCCCGTTCGCGACCCATCTTTGAGCGAGATCGTCCAGATCTGTCCGCTGCTCAACGGCACATGCCAACGGTCACCGGTCATCACACCCAGACCACTCGGCACACCATCCGAATTCGGGATCGCTTGATTCCACGCCGGTGCGCCATTCGACAACGACAGTGCCCCGACGCTGGTCTGCCCCAACAGCAGCACCTTGCCGTCCGCCACTCCGTTGAGCGCCAGCCAGTTCTCTTTCGGTTTCAGCCAACGCCGCGTGCCATCGTGCAAACCGAGACACAAAATATTGGTCGTGCGAGTCTGCTGTTCGTCGAACAATTCTTGCGGCGTGTAGACCACCGCATCGCCGACAATCACTGGAGCTGACGGCAACCAGCGTTGTCCCCACGGCATCATCTGCGTGACCGGTTGCCCCACCATGCCACGACGCGGATTGTTGACTTGCGGTGCGGCGTACCGATGCACCCAGCGCAACTGACGCGATGCGCGATCAACCGCGACCAACCAACCCACCGTCGTCGGGCAGATCACCAAACCGTCAGCGATCGAGACCTGCGCGACGAATTGCCGTCGTGCCACATCGCGCGAAATCACCGTCTCCGCTGTCGCCAGCAACTGGGTCCACAACAGCTTGCCGGATTCGGCTTGCAGGCAGAACAACCGGACTTCGCCATCTCGCTCGCCGACGACAAACAACTCGTGACCGTCCACCACAGGCGCACCGAAGAAGTACACTCCCGGCAACTCCGGCTGAAACGGCTCGTCCGATTCGATGCCGCCGACGGCCCACAAGGGCCGGCCGTTGCGCAGGTCATACGACACCAGTTTGTTGCTGCTCCAATTCCGCCGCAGCGCGTCTTGCTTGGACAAATCGTTGTTTCCCCAGAACGCCTGAAACTGCTGCATCACAAACGTGTCATCCTCGACCGAAAACAACTGCCGACCGTCGCTGCTGAGGACTCCGAAATTTCCATTTGCGAACAACAACTGCGCCAACGGATGCTGCTCCCACTGCGTGTTGCTGTAGTCGAATTGCTGCACGCCGTTGACGCGGATCACTCGGTTGCCCGTGACAAAGGTGGGTTGCGCGGTGGACGGGCCGATCAAATCCTCCGCTTTGAAACGTTCGGCCGTGGACCACAGCGGCCGGCCGGTCTCGACATCAATGACCTGCACGCCTCCGAGCGTCCGCAACACCACGCAGCCGTTGACCAGCAGAGGCTGACAGACCGAGATCGTCGCTCGATTCTGATCGTGCATGTCCTCGACGAGCATCTCGATCTGCCGCTGCAACGGTTGCATCTGGGTCAGCGGTTGCCCCCAACGCGGCAGCAACAACGGCTCGCCGCCACGGCTGATCGCCGCGCGATTCGGTGCTCCGAAAAACATCGGCCACTCTGCCGGAGCAGCTTGCGCAACGACTCGGCCGGGCAGCGCTGACCACCAATCGCTGACGCGCACTCGTGTCCCACCCATCTCGATCTGTTCGTCGTCTTGAGGCGGACGGTTCGCCGACCCGGCTTCGACATTTGGCAAATTCTTCTTCAACCACTTCTCGGCCGAGTCCTTGTCTCCTGCCTGTTTCGCCGCGAGCGCCGCTTGCAACTGCCAGTGCCGCTCGCGTGTGATCGCCGCCTTCGCATCGTCGAGCCAGCGAAACCAACGTGTTGCCAACGCGAACTCGCCCCGATCCAGATGCCGCACCGCCAACCGCTGAGCGGCCGATTGCCCCGGTTCGAGCAACAAGAAACGCATCGCCACCTGAGCGAGCCGATCAATTCGCCCGGATTGTTCCGCCTCATTCAGACGACGAACCGCTTCCGTTCCAATCCGCTGACGAAATCCGCGCACCACTTCCTCGGGAATCTTCAGCATCAACCGCATCGCCTGTTCGCGCACCGACATCCATCCATTGTCGACGCGGCTGACGGAGTCTTCCTCCTGAGCCAGCAGAGTCTGCGTCAATTCCAACGCCGACTGCCAGTCCTGAGCATGCGCCGCCGCACTCGCCTTTCGTAGCAACTCCGTCTGCTTGCGATCCTTCGCGGCTCGTGCGTCGATCTGATCTCGCGCATCCGGGTCAAGCGGCTGAGCTTTTTGAACCGCACCTCGCGGATTGACATTGATGCGCGGCGGCTGTTCGATTTGTTGCGGAGTTTGTCGCGGCATCAGCTTCTGAAACAAATCCTGCAACGGATTCACTGCCGGCGGCTTGGCCGCTTCCTTCGGCTTCTCACCGGGCTTCTCGGCCTTGTCCGATTTCTCGGCCGGCTTCTGACCCTCTTTCGGCTCGTCCGCTTCCAGCGAACGAATCGTCATGCCAATCAACCCGCACGCTACGACCAAGCTCAACGACAACCACAGGATCCGCCCTCGCATGACACGCTCCTGAAGGAAGGCTCAACGGCACACCGAGTGGCCAGAGTATAGCCAGCTTGCCGCGAGACCGCGTGTGATTTTTTGGTCGCGCCGATGGGCTTTGCACAGGAAGTAGGGTCGGCATGGCTCACCATCCAACATGTGGCCACGGTGGGCCCGTCACCAGAACGGCAAGAGAAACGTCGAATCGACCGCAGGGTCTGAGCACGCGACCAATGGCAAAACAAAAACTCCGTGACCCGCAGGTGGGTCACGGAGTTTGGAATCCGTGTCAAAAAACTTCCGAAGACGGTGAAGTCTACGGAAGTTGAGATTGTCAGAAGGGCTGCTTACAGGGTGGTGATCGTCACCACCGCGCCGATGCCTGTCCGGCCGCCGGTAAACAAGTGGCCGCCATTGTTGATCAAGACATCGCCCAAGCCCGCATTGAAGAGTGTGGGGCCACCATTCACGGTAATCACGGCACCGGCGAAGTCAGTGATGTTTTCATCGTCAATGAGGCTAGAAATCAGAGTCAGCGAACCGCTGATTGTGATGCTTCCGAGTTGGAGCTCTCCATTGTCCTTCAGGTAAACATTCCCGGCATTCACGATCACCAAATCAGCGAGAACGCTATCGACGGCACCAAAGGACGAGGTCGCTTGGTCGAACACGACACCGTTGACACCTGCATGGATCGTCAATGTGCCACCGACCGTGAGCACACCGCTGTCTGTGAGCGTTCCAGTTGTCCCAGTCGCCCTCAACACCAAATCACCGCCGACGTTGGACGTCCCCAAGGAAAGCGGGTCACCGGCATCAGTGATAAAGGCAGAGCCACTTGTGCTCAACCTCAGAGTACCAACCGCTGTGCTCAGTGTCGTCCCAGTACTCACTCCGATATTACCACCACCAATGGTGGTGAGCGTGGCCACGCTGGCTTGGATAGTGGTGGCACCGTTTTTGGTGATGGCTCCAGACGCTGTGATGTTCACATCTCCCGAGGCAATCACATTATTCAGTGCCGTCGCAACGCCGTTGATGAGCAGCACGTTCGTGCCCTGGAGACCAATCGGCCCCGCGTACGTTGAAGAACCGCCGTCGAGTGTCACTGCGTAGTTGACGAGGCCGATGGGCACGATGGACGTTACCCCCGTGGCAGCGACCGCGATAACCTCAGAAACGGTGTCCGTCACAGCGCCACCGTATGCGATTGTCAAACCTCCGGTCCCAATGCTCGAATTCCCCAGTTCGACGGCACCCGAGTCTGTGACGTTGGCCGAAAGGCCGGTCAGTCTCAGCTTGCCGAAGCTTCCTGGAGTGGCGTCACCGACACCGTCATCGTCAATCGTGATGGCATTGGCCGCACCCGCATTGAGCGTGGTGACGCCGGCCACCCTGACGGTGCCCGAATCCGTGATCGCGCCTGCATTGCCCGTATTGACACTCAAGGTCCCCGAGATGGTGCTGGTGCCGAGGTCCGTTCCGCCAGTCTCACCGATCGTGACGTTGTGGCTCGTGATCGAAAGCGAACCAAAGGTGTTCCCGGCTGTGGGCAGGTCGATCGTTTGCACCCCAGGCGTGGGCGCGGTCGGCGTGGTCAGGGTTGTGGCTCCAGCAACAGTAATAGTGCCAGATTGTGTAATCCTGCCCGCCGAGATGATCGAGAGCGTTCCGCCCGCGGTCGTCAGCGTCGCTCCCAGGTCTGTGGCCGCGTTTTCCTTGATCGCGATGCCGCCTGCACCGGCTGTCAGAACCAGTTGACCGAACACATTGCCCGAGCCAGTCAGCGTGATGCCGGTACCTGTAAGCGTTGTGACACCGGACACGATGGAACTACCGGATTGTGAGATTGATCCCGTCGCGGTGACGGTCAACGAGCCGGTAATCGCCGTGGTTCCGATTTCCGTCGATACATCGTTATCGTCGATCTCTGCGCTGCTACCCCTGAGCAACAAGGGGCCGAAGGTACCAGTCCCGCCGTTCAATGTAATCGCCTGACCGGCTGCGTTGATCGTTGTCGTTCCTGGGCTGGTCAATGAGCCGTCATCGGTCACTCCTCCGGCCGCGGTTGTCACCGTGAGCGTGCCCGATGCGGTCGAGGTGCCCAAGTCGATCGTATTCGCGTCAACAATCGTCACGTTGCCGCCGGTGAAGGTGAAGTTGTCACCTGAATTGCCAAAGTCGAAGTCGTTCGCCGACGAATTCAGGGTAATCGCGTTTGTGGAGGCCGCGATGGTTGTGGAACCGGTCACCCGGATTGTCCCGCTATCGGTGACGTCTCCAGAGGAAGTCACGCTGAGATTCCTCGCGACCGTCAGGCTGGTCGTCGGGATGCCCAAATTGGTGGCACCGGTTTCGACGATGGTCAAATCTTGCGGCGCGGTCGCCGTAATTGATCCGAACGTGTTGCTGCCGTTGTCCAGTACAATGTTGCTTGTCGCGGTGGTGGCGGTGAAGGTTGCGAGACCGAAGATGTTCAGGGCTCCGACATCGACGATGTCTCCGAACGCACCCAACGACACTACGGTCAACGTGCCGGTGGAGGTCGCCGTCAAGTCCACTCCCGTGCCATCTGTCTCGCGGAGAGACATGCTGCCACCAGTCATGACCACCGAGCCGAAGGAGTTCGCATCAGTCGTGAGGGTGATCAGGCTTCCGGTGGAGATCCCGTCTCCGTTGCGGAACGTAGCAACGCCAGTGACCGCCAACGCCCCCGTTTGTGTGATCGCACCAGCGGAGGTCACCGTCAAGGTTCCGAGCGTGGACGTGGACCGGATACTTGTCCCCTTCGCTTCGTTGATCACCACGTTGTCCCCACTGCCGACGACGATTCCGCCAAATGTGTTGGCGTACGTCACCAGAGGGTCTAGACCAAGAGTATTCACAGGAGTGTCATTATTCGCCAAATTGATATCACTGCCCGCCCCTGTGGCTGTGAGTGTCGTGGGGCCAAGCGCCTTGATGACGCCAACTTGATTGATGTCACCGTTAATAGTCAGAGCCAACGTGCCACCGATCGTCGAAGCCCCCAACGTCAGCGGGCTGCTACCGGCGGCTTCGATGATCGTGACATTCGTCCCCTTGAGCGACAACGTGCCGTACCTATTGGCAACCTCGTTGAGCGTGATATTGCCACTCACCCCAGACCCGGTGGACGTGACCGAGACCGCGCCGATTCCGGCACCGATGGTCAACGTCCCGGTGTCCGTCACCGGACCGGTGGAGCTCACGGTCAGCGTAGAACCAGCCGAAGTGTTGAAGTCGATTCCGCTGAGATCGACGATTGTCACATTGTTGGCCCCCGTGAACGTAAACGTCTCTCCGGCACCGTTGTCAAAGTTATTCGCCGCCGAATTCAAGGTGATATCACCGGTGGTCGTAATGCTGGTGTTCCCATCCACGGTCACCGTTCCGCTGTCCGTGATGTTTCCGGCTCCGGCAATGATCGTCAGAGCTCCCGTCGGGTTCGTCGTGAACAGATCCAGGTCACCGGCTTCGGTGACGCTCACATTGGTGGCTCCCAGAACGGAGAGCAACGACAACTGAGTCGCCGTACCCGAACCGAGCGTGACCGCATGGCTACTGGCAGGTGTTGCCCGAATCGTGGTTTTGCCATCTACTTTCACGAGAAGAGTCGGGTTGGTCACCGCTCCGACGGAAATCAAATCAAACGCGCCGGTCGTGGTCACCGCACCCAAAACTGTCGCGCTGCTGTTCCGCAGATGCAAATTGTTCCCGGTGAGCGTGACGGCTCCGGTCAACGCATTCTGATAGACCGGGACGAACGCCCCGGTGTTCTTGTCGAGAACGATTGGGTTGGTGACACCCGCATCCAGCGTGGTCGTGCCACCGACCGTCACAATCCCGCTATCCGAGATGGGACCACTGGCCGTCACGGACAAATTGCG
Source organism: Candidatus Kuenenia stuttgartensis (assembly GCA_945861865.1). Taxonomy (GTDB): domain Bacteria; phylum Planctomycetota; class Planctomycetia; order Planctomycetales; family Planctomycetaceae; genus SXKJ01. The sequence goes on from CAMAWN010000051.1 coordinate 23,069, forward strand.
GTTGACGTTCGTCGTCCCCAAATCAGATCCACCTGACTCGAGGATCGTGGCATCTCCGACGCCAGTCGTCGTCAGCTCCAACGAAGCGAACGTATTCCCATTGACCGACGGGGCCCCGTCCAAGGCCGAAACGGGATCAACCTGGTTCAGAGTAATGCTACCGGCCAATCCCGCCGTGATCCTCGCCGTTCCCCCGACCGTCAGCTTTCCGAATTGTTGGTTCTCAGCGCCAGGAACTCCCTGGGTGATCGAATTACCCGCCGTCGTGGTCAGAGTGAGATTGCCAAAGGCGGTATTGCCAGCGGTCGAAGTCGTGCTCGTTCGCTTGCCCAAGACAATGGGATGATTTTCGTTGATAGTCACGTTCCTGCCCGAGAACACCAAATTTCCCAGAACGTTTGCATTCCCGAGAACGATATTGTACGTCGCGCCAACATCAATCGTCGTTGCCCCAGCAGTGATAATCGTGCCGCCAACTTGGGTCACACCGCCACCCGGGCTTATGCCATCAACGACCGTCAGGTTGAAAGATCCGGTCAAGGCCACGGTGCCCAGTTCGGTACCGCCACCTTCGATAATGGTCGCGTTCTGCCCCGAAAGAATCAGCCGACCAAACGTGGAAGCGACCCGACCAGCCTTTTCAATCGTAATGTTAGTACCCGCACCCGCAGTCAGATCCACCGTGGCATTCGTCGCCACAATCGTCGAATAATTACCGCTGCCGTTGGTCACCACGTCGGGGGTCGTGTTATTCGTAATCCCAGCGGTCGAAGTCACGGTAAACGTCCCTCCGGTGATCGTGCAGTTCCCCAAGTCTGTCGCAGCGGTCTCATTGATGACGGCTGTCGCACCTTTGAGGAACAGAACTCCGAACGAGTCGCCAGTGAGGGTAATGGCTTGTCCCACGGCGTTGATTTTCGTGTCGCCTGAGATTGTCAGCACACCACCATCGGTCACTGCACCAGTCGCGGTCACAGTCAACGTGCTTGCGGCCGAAGCACCAGCTCCGCTGCCCAGGACGATTCCCCCGGATCCATCCACCAGTGTCACACCGCCGCCCGTGAATTTAACCGTGCCAACGAAGTTGTTCGCTGCGGAATCCAGGATAATCGCGTTCCCCCCTGCCGAAAGAGTGGTGGTTCCTGTTACGCCCACCGTCCCGCTATCGGTGATCGCTCCCGCCGAAGTGACCGAGAGATTTCCCGGAACGGTCGTCGTGAACAGTTCCGTGTCGTTGGCCTCATTAATGGTCACATCATCGAGGCTATTGACCGAGATAGACCCGAATGAGTTAGCATTATCGAGTGTGATATCGTTCCCTGCGCCGGTGGCTGTGAAGGTCGCGCGGCCGGCAATAGTCAATGCGGCACCATCAGTGATGGCCCCTCCGGAGGAGATGTTCAAGGTGCCTGTTGCGGTCGTTGCCAACAGATTCGTCGCCGAGGTTTCGACGATCGTGATGTTCGACCCCGTGAGGGTCAAATTGCCAAAATTATTGCCGGCGCTGTTCAGCGTAATGTTGCGAAGGGGAGCGGTGATCGTTGTGGCACCCGCACCGGCTCCGACCACAACATTGACGCTATCTGTCACGTTGCCCGTCGAGGTCAGAACGAGCGAGCCGACCGCCGTGGCACCAACACCGAAGTTGGTGTCTCCATTTTCCACGATCGTCGCCGTGCCAGCCGACGTGAGCGCCAGATGCCCAAAGTTATTGTTGTCGCTGTTCAGAGTAATGGAGGTGCCGCTAATCGTAGCCGTGCCACTGTTGACAGCGGATGTTGGCTGGACGGTCAGCGTGCCCGAATCCGTCACGTCCCCACCGGCTCCAACAGTCAAGTTACCGATGATTGTGGATGTGCCGAAATCCAGATTAGTGTCTCGGGACACAGTCAGCGTGCCGCCGAGCGGACGGGCATTCACCGTCAGTATTTCGACGCCCGACAGAGTAACAGTGTTCAACGCGGGGCTGTTGCCGGTGACCGTCAGTGAATCGGTTCCCGCCCCTCCCGTGAAGACGATCGTTGTGAGGCTCGCGGTCGTCGCGCCGGTGATCGTCGCGAACAGGACGCTGTCCACAAAGACTTGGCTCGAAGTCTGGCCTTCAGCGACAATGACCGCGTGCGGGCCGCCACCGGTATTGGCGATGGTCAGAGTACTGGCTCCACTATTCCAGGTGGCACTGACCGTTGGCACCACGCGTGTTTCCAGCAGTTCGGCAGCCGGCGCGGAACCATATCGTTGCAGGTGCGAGCGACGCCGCGAAACTCGTGAGGTCCGAGCGAAGCGAGAAACAAAGGAACTCCACAGCGATTGGTGCCAACGTGACTTCGACATTGATGTTGCTCCTCAGTAGATCGGTTTGTGAGATTGGAATGCCTACCCGCGAAAACGTGTCGTCGCAATGCGGCGGGGCGCACTGCAGAGTCCCCAACATTCGGTGCAGCGGAGTTGCCACACCGATTCCCTATCAAGTCACCCCGATCGTCGTACGGTCAGAGTTCTAGTACCTACCGCAGGATTTTTGCGCAACAACCCCGCCCTGATTTACGAGGCTGTTTCGCGCAAACCAAAGTCTATTTATGCAACTCCTATTCCCAAGCGGCCGGACTTAGATGTTTCGGGTGAACTAATTAGAAATCGCTTCCAGCTCGGCGAAAATGCGGTTGAAATCGGCGAAGACTTCGTCCTGCGATTTAATTCGTTTCCGGTCGTTGACAATAATCGGGTTATCAACTGTTTCCAGTTTCTCGGTGGCAATCGGTTCGGTGCGGTCGGTGAGCACCGGCTGGACGGCGGAAATCAAGGCGACCACGGCCGGCGAATCCGTCTGGCGTTGATCCTTCCCGGCGACGACCGAGCGGTCCAAAGTGACCGGTGCGGTCGGCGCGGCCACGCTGTGAACGACCGCTGGGCTCGACGCTGTATTGATCCCCGTTACCAGATTGAAACCGCTCAGATCGCGCTGCTGACCGGGTCGGAGTTCGCCAGCCATCAGTGAGTTCGGGAACAGCTTCGGATCCAAATCGCCGTAGCCAGCGATGTGTCCCAGTTCGTGCAAGACTACCGACAACAGATCGACTTGGTTCGCCGGAACAGGCGAGTTGCCCACATGCCAGCCGAGTCCTAGCGCGTCGTCATCGATCAACACTTGGTCGCTGCCCGCCAGACCGAAGTCGCCCTCACGATCCATGTCCACGATTCGCACGCTAGCCCCAGTCAGCCGTGCCAACTGAGCTGGTGTCAGGCTGAGACTGCTCCAACGTGCGATCGCGTCCGCCACGACCGGAGCCAGACGATCCGGAGTCAGTGTCTCACCGGTTTGTACATGAGTGGCCAGCTTAGCCCGGGAGGCCGCATCCATCCCGTGCGCATCAAACGTCAGACCGGGCAGCGCCTGCGCAGCGGCCGCCGGAAAATCGGCAGCAGTGGTGGCAATGTCCACACCGTTGACGACCCAGGTCAGATCGCCGGATGAACTGAGGTCGCGGAACTCGATACTAAGTTTGCCGTCAGCGTTTTGATCACTCACATTGGTGAACACGAGAGCGCTGTTGTTGAAGACATTCGCTGCAGTTGAAGCGAGAACTTTCGAGTATTCAAAATCGTCTAGCCCTTCGATCTGCACTTGCAACAGATTGTGAGCTGACGATTTATCGCCAGAATACACCCGCACGTCGTAGGTCGTATTTGTCACCGCGATCTGGAACGTACGCGGACCCGTGGATACCGTCCCGGACACAAAGTCTTCGTAGAGAGCGACGGTCGTTTTCGAGTAGCCGGTGCCGCCACGGTCGGTATCACTGGCGGCCGTGACGAATCCATAGCCCTTGTCAGCGCTATACAGGTCGCTGCCTCGCACGCCTGTGAATCCGGCGGCGGTGATGTTCGTACTGCCGTTGAAGTCAAACCGGCGCACGGCCGGTGCGGCATAGGTTTGAGTACCCGTCCCCAGCGACTTACCGGTCACCTGTTTTACCGAGATCGTGCTGGTCACGGCACCGGTGGGCCGCTTGAGGTACAGAGTTCCGGTTGTCGCCGAGGCCACGATTTGAAGTCCGTCATACGCCGAATCGTCATCAGCGAAGGTGGTGCCGTCGCTTTGCACGAGCGTCCCAGCCGATGCCGTGACCGTGTAGATCTGGCCGGAGACCAAACCGGACAGGCCGACGGAGTCGACCGTTGTACCGTCTGCCGTCAGCGAACCTCCAGGAGGAGTGACGGTGACCGCCGTGGTGACGGAGTGCAATTCCAGACCATTGACCACCCAGGAGTTATCGCTGCCGCCGCCATCGGCAAACTGCAGAGACAGTGTGCCGCTGGCATTCGAGGTGGCGGCAAAAGTCCGCTGGACCACGCTGCCGGACGGCGAATTGATACCAGTCGGTCCCGTCCCCGTGCCATTGACCACGTTGACACTCATTTGGTCATGGGACGCCCCCAGATCGCCCATGGTGACCGTCACGCTGAACGAGACTGAAGCACCGAGATTATCGATCCGGAATTCACGGGGCCCCGAACTCGTGTTTCCATCGCGGACCAAATCTGAATAGCTGCTGGAACTCCCCTGCGTGCGGTCGAAACCGGTCGGCGCGGTGATCCAGCCATAGCCTAGAGCCGCGGTGTACGTCGTTGTGGGAGTCACGCCTTGATAACCCGTCCCCGAGGGCGGATTGGTCGGAGATTGCGTTGGGCTGCTGGCGTCGTTGAAGTCATACCTGCGACTCGCCGGTGCGGTATAGGCCACCACTCCGGCATTCGTGGCCGTGCCATAGACACTGCCCTCCACCGCCGTGGCGGTGAATGTTGGTGTGCCGCTGATGTTCGGTCGCTGGACCTGGAACGTGAAGGCTGTCGCGCCGGCCAGAACCAGCACTTGGGTTCCTTGATACTCGACGCTGTCGTCAGCGCTAACGATAGTGCCCAGTGAGCTCGATACCGTGATGAGCGTGGACGAAGACAGCGCTGTGGCGAGCGTCGTCGTAATCGTGTCGGTCGTGGCCCCATCAGAGTTCACGCTGCCTGGCCCCGTGAAGGTCGCGGCATTGACCAACGAAGCACCGCGGATTTCCAGACCGTTGACCACCCATGTCGGGTCGCCACCGCCGTCGCTGAATTCCAGGTTCAACGCACCGCCGCTACCAACACTCACCAGGAACGTGTTGTGGAAGAACTTGCCATTGGCCGTGTCGACATCCGGCAGCACGGTGGTGCTATTGGCTTTGACGATAATGTTGTCTCGCGAGGCGTTCTTGTCGCCAATCGTCACATTCACGTAGTACGAACCCGGACCGACGACCGTCGTGAACGTGTGGCTGGCGGTTCCGGTCGCTGCATCGCGGCGCAGATCCGCTTGTTGGTCGGTGAGTCCCGGACCTCGATCGAGCGACGCCGGCGAGGTGTCCCAGCCGTAGCCGTTCGTCGATGTCTTCAAATCGGAAGGCAGGACACTCACATAGCCTGACGGATAGGACAGTGTCGCCACCGGGGCCTGGGTCGGGCTGGTTCCATCGTTGAAGTCGTAGCGGCGAATTTCCGGAGCAATGTAGTTGATCGGCAGGCTGCCCGTCTCAGTGACACTACCGGCCAGCACCGATTCGAACGCCACAAACGCCGAACCCGCTCCACTCGATCGCCGAATGGTGTAGGTCCACTGACCGTTCGCATCGACCAGCCTTTGGACGCCCACCAAATCTGGGTCTGCATCCGACGAAGTCACCGTCAAAGACACATCGGGAATGAAGTCGCCGTTCGTGTCAATCCCCGCATTAATCGTGACCAACGCACCCGGAGTCGCCTCGTAACCGGTGAAGGTGTCTTCCGTCAAACCGTCCGCCGTCAGTGGACCAGGATTTGGCGAACCGATCGTGAGGATGCGGCCTGGCTGAATTTCGAGGCTGTTGATCATCCAGTTGGGGTCGCCGCTGCCACTTACGAATCTCAAATCCAGCGTGCCGTCTTTCACTTGAACCACGTAGTTCGCCGTTGCGAACTGACGGTTCGCCGAATTCAGGCTGTTCACCAACAAGTAGTTGGTGTCTCCGTTGTACACCTCCAGATCGTCTCGCGAAGCATTGGCATCACCGCTCTTGATCGACACCAAGTACCAGCCATTCGCCACGTCCGCTCGGAAGATCCGTGCCGAGTCGGCAGTGTGGAAGTCTCGCAGTGAATTGATGAACGGACTACTCAGCCCTGTCGTCCCGCGATCACCGCTGGCGGCCGCTGTCACTACCCAGCCAAAGTCCGAACCGTAGGCGACCGTGCCATACAATTTACCTGGTACAACGGATGTGTAACCCGACTGCGTCACAGGGCTGTCAATGGACGCGTCAAAATCAAACCGCCGCTGCGCGGTGGTCCCCGTTGTAATCAGTGCCACGTACTCCAGGTTGAGGATTTTGACGCCCTTGAAGGTAGCCGGATCGCCGCCGTCCACAAAGAACGTCTCGCCGACGAAATTGAAGGTGTTGTCAAGCGGCTGCAGATCCAGCGCGTCACCACTCACCCCTGGAACGAGCGTATTGGCTGTGAGGGAACCGAAGTTGGTGTTCAAGCCGTCGATCACGATCGATGCCGTTTGCGACGGACGCACATGGAAGTACTCATTTCCGTCATGACCATTCACCGTCAGGAATTCCAAGTTGATGTTGTAGTTGACCTGCTCGACTTCGGTAATGTCCTGGACGTAGCCACCCGTTTGCGTCACACCGTTCGCGGCGTTGTTGAAGACGTTGATCTCTTCGGCCACGTTGGTGCCATTCGTCGTCAGCCGGTCGGTCCCGGTGCCCGAGTCGTTCACAGCCACAGCCGATGCTCCGCCGGTCAACCGGCCGAGTTGCACCGTGTAGGTGTCGCTACCGTTTAGGCCATCCAGAAGGATCGAACTGGCCGTCATCGTGGTTGCGATCGCGCCAAAGTTTGTGTTTCCCGGATTCAAGTCGAACGTGTCATTATCGCCGTTGCCGTTGACGACCGCCTGCTGACCGCTGGTGATCGTTCCGTACATTTGAATCGTGCTGCCTGTGCCGGCGTCCTGATCTCCAAAATCGCCCCGCAGCGTCACTGTATTACTCGCACTCACTGTGCTGGTGTCTTGCAAAGACAAATTGTCGCCCGCTTGGAGCGTCACGTTTCCGCCGCTGCTCGACACCGTCACGGTCGGTATCGTGTTACTGACCGTCAGGTTCTCGCCCACCGCCGCCGAGTCGGTTGCCGTCATCAGGATGTCGCCGCTGGCCGTCACGCTGTGTGACACGGTCAACGAATTGAGTAGAGCCGTGATTGTGATGGCTCCAACCGAATTGCTTGACGAAGTCAGCGCGTCCACATTGTTGATGACCAAACCGCCCGCCACATCGCGGATAATGACATCGCCTGCCGTCGTATTGATGAATGCCAACGCTGACGTCGCGTTGATCTCCAACTCATCGCCACTGGTGCCGATGCCGTTGGTGGATCGGAACGCGATGTTCGCCGCGTTCACGTCCGAACTGCTCGAAGCCCCGTCGCTGTTGCTGCGGATGCCTACCGCGTTGAACGACGCGAGCTGACCGGCTGCATTCACCAATTCAGCAATCGTCAACGTGCCTGCCGTCGTGTTGATGCGGACGGTGCCGGTGGTCGAGGTGATGGCCGTCGCTCCCGCGTCGTTGTCCCGGTCGAGACTATCGTTGCCGGTGCCCAGTAAGTCTTGATCAATCAGCGTCAGCGCCTGAGTGTTGACCAGGAACAAACCGCCGGACCCAACGCTGCTTTCCAACTCGTTGACAGTCGTGTCGAGCAAGTTGGCGTCTTGAGCCGTGCCAACCACACCGGCCTCCAATGCGACGCCACTGGACGAACCAGTCACCAGCCGCAAGCTATCCGCGATGACCTTCACCGCGGTATTGGCCGAAGACTCGGTAATGCTGGTATTCGCATTGAGGTACACGTCGCCCGCCGTAGCCGACGCCCCGGTTCCGATCCGCACCGACGTCACCACAATGCCGGCCGAGCTCGTTTGCAGAATGACGTCCACAGTGTCGCTGTCTGTCGTCGATTGCACGTCGGTTGCCGTCAGCGTGCCGCCCGCATCGACCGTAATCGCTCCGTTGGCCGTATCAACGTCAAGTAGATTGAGCGTGTCGGTTTCGTCGATGTCGAGGGAACCGGTGCCCGTCACCGAGGCATCCAGAATCGCGATCTGCGTGTCGATCGCGCGATCGGCACCGACTCCGGCCGCGTCGCCAATCCCCGTTGCCGTCGTGATTGTAGTCCGAGCACTCGCGCTGTTCGCCACGATGTCATCGCCACCGGTGTCGCCACCATCGATCAGGCTGCCCGCTGTGCTGGTGATCGAAACCGCCGCCGTCGTGTTGTTCGTAGTGACGAACCGAGACAGCGTGATGTTGCCTGTGGCACTGGCCGTGATCGTGCCGGACCCGGCATTGACGAACGAACCGTCCGTCATCGTGATGGCTCCGGCTCCACTGGTGTCGTGATCGGCCGTGATCACGACGTTGCCGCTGGTCGACGTGATGTCGCTGGTCGCGTCGAAGGTGATGTCGTCGTCGGCCGTGATCGTGATGTTGCCGCTGGTCGAAACGATCGAATGGTTGTTGACGAGGTCGGCGGACGCTCCGTTGGCGTGAATCACAATCGCTCCCGCCAGGCTGCTGACTCCCGTTTGTGAATCTTCGATCGTGATCGTGCCGTTCGTGGTGTTGAGCGTCACAGTGCCTGTGGCCGCGCTCTGCGTGAGTTGCCGCACAATCATCGCATCGCTTTCGAGCAGATCGACATGACCGCTATTCGTGTTCGTCAGCACCAGGTTGCTGATCGTCGTTTCGATCGCACCGGCGCTGCCGACACCAGAAAACGCGCTGATCGTCGTCCGAGCACTCGCGCTATTCGCGACGATCTCAACATGCGCGTCGCCACCATCGACCACTCCACCGGCCGAAGTCGTGATCGACACGGCGGACGTGGTGTTGTTGGTCGTGGCCAATCCGCCGATCGTGATGTCGCCATCCGTGCTGAGCGTGATCGTTCCGCTGCCGGCGTCCCAGATCGC
>CAMAWN010000052.1 GCA_945861865.1 Candidatus Kuenenia stuttgartensis
GACCGCATCGCCGACATCCCGCTGCTCGCCGAGCACTACCTGCATCAGTTCTGCGAAGCGAACGGCAAGACGATTCGGGGCTTCGATGATTCCGCCGTGCAGTTGCTCCAGCGCTACCGCTGGCCCGGCAACGTCCGCGAATTGTTGAATGTCGTCGAACGCGCCGTCGTGCTCAGCAAGAGCGACACGATCTCCGCCCAAGACCTGCCCGAAACGCTGCGAGCCAACGAGCCAACCTTCTCGGTCCTGGCCGGTCGCTTGGGGAACAACCTCAAGTCCTCGCTGATCGCTCCGGAGAAGCAACTCATCCTCGAAGCGTTGGAGTCCAATGGCTGGAATCGCCAAGGAACCGCCGACATGCTCGGCATCAACCGCACGACGCTCTTCAAGAAAATGAAGAAGTACGGCATCGAGTTCGAGGCGCAGATGAGCTTCTAATCGCCGAGGAACAGTCACCAATTCACACGACGCGCCAGCGAGTGGTCGATCTCCTCGAGGGACTCCCAACTCGCTGGCGCGTCGTGCTTGTTGGGAAATTGCTCGCAATCAACGCAGCGTCAGCTTCGCGTCAGCCCTTTTGATCTCGACCGCTTCGTCCAGCTTGCGCAGCAGTTCGTTCTTCACAACGATGTCACGCAGGACGATGGGATGCAGCGGGTCGTCGCCGGGAAAGATCACCGCCAGCGGGATGCTCACGCTGTCGAAGGCGGTGAGCCATTCCTCGATCGCCGGTGAGCCGTCCGTCCAATCCGCTTTCATCGTGACGATATTGTGCTTCTTGACTTTCTCCAGCGTGTCCGCCGTGTTGTAGGCAAGCTTCTTGTTCGACTTGCAGGCGAGGCACCAATCGGCGGTGAAATCGACGAAGACTGTGCGGCCTTGGCGAAGCTCGCTCTTCAGTTTGACGCCGTCGAACGCCTGCCACGGCAATTCGTGAACGCCGGGCTTTTCGTCCGCGAGTCCCATCGCCATCCAGCAGCCGACTCCAGAAACGAGTGCCGCGAAAGTTCGCACCGTCCAACGACGACGACTCGGTGAGTTGATCGTGTAAAGCTGTCCGATCATCCACAACGAGAAGCCAATCGCCAGCAGCAGAATCAGCAGCGGCAGAATCCAGTTCGCCTTCAGGCTGCTCATCAAAAAGATGACCGTCCCCATCAGGATGAAGCCGCAGACCTCTTTGAACGTCACCATCCAGTTCCCCGGCTTCGGCAGGAATCTCACCCATCCAGGAAAGAAGCCCAGCAAGATGTACGGCGACGCCATGCCCAGTCCCATCACCGACCACACGAGGTAAGTGATGTGCGCCGGTTGTTTGACCGACCAGCCGAGCGTTACTCCGAGGAACGGCCCACTGCACGGCGTCGCCAGCAGCGTCGCGAAAATGCCGGTGAGAAACGCGCCGAGCGGTCCCTCTTGATGCTGATGGCCCGCAGCCGAGCCAACCATGCCAGGGACTGGAATCTCGAAGACTCCCATGAGGCTTAGTCCCATCGCGAACACCACGCAGGACATCGCGATTTGAAATTCCGTCTGCTGAAACAGGTTTCCCCAGCCAAGCTTCGCAAACACCGCCAGGCTGGCGAGCAGCAAAAAGACCGCGATGACGCCGAGCGAGTACGTCAGGTTCAACAACAGAATCCGGCCACGGCTTTGTCCCGCCTGCTGGACGAAGCTGAGCACCTTGATCGCAATCACCGGCAGCACGCACGGCATCACATTCAGAATCAAACCACCGAGAAAAGCGTAGACGAGAAATAGTCCAAGAGTTTCCTCCTGCTGGTCATTGCGAGGTACGAAGTCCTGGCCATTGAACTTGGGACCGCCATCGTCTCCTCCTGGCGTTGGGCCTGGCGGCGTTGGCGTGACGACGGTTTTGACTGGCTCCGGCGTCGGCTTCACCTCGACCTTCGCGATGTGTCCGAGTTCAAACGGCACTGCCTTGAGCGGTCGGCATTGCCCCTCGTTGCAGATTTGATAGCGGAGCGTGCCGGCCAATCCGTACTCCGACTTCTCGACGGAGACCGGCATCGTCCATGTGATTTCCTTGTGATGCACTCGCTGTTGGATGCCATCCTTGATTGTCGCGATCTCAGGTACGAGGCTCGGTGAGAATTTCTCTTCGGTCGGCTTCAATCCGTTGAGTCTGCTCAATTCGATCAGCGTCGGCTCTCCAACGTTTTTTGGATCTTGATCGAGTGCGAATGTGTGCCAGCCCTCGTCCAATTCCATCGTGATGGAGAGCAGCGCGGTCTTTCCCGGCTTTGCATCTTCCGGTGAAAGCCGGAAGCGAACCTTGACCGGATCAGCGACTTTGCCCCGCTGTGGGACCAACTTGATCTCGAACGGCTTTGGAGCGGTCGCGGGATCATCCTCGATCTCGGCAACTTTCGAAGGTGTCGGTGTGGTTGGTACGAATCGTCCCTTGAACTCCGCGAGCTTCGCGGGATCGGAAGCAATCACTTCGGCAGGAGCAGCGGCCGTCGCGAAAAACGTTTCGTCATACGGGGTGCAACTGAGTGCGTCGCAAATCTGGTAGCGAACTTGGCTGAGAATGCGGACGTCACTTCGCTTCGCATCTGGCTTCAGGCGGAAGCGACGCACCCACGTCACCGGATCTTTGAACTTCTCGACCGACTCACCGTCTTGGAATTCGACCTTCGGCGGGTGGTCCGTCGTGAACTTGTCTTCCACCGGTTCAACACCGTCGGTCTGAATGAGTTTAATCCGCGTCGCACCGCTGAATCCCGGCTCGGTCGAGTAGGTGTGCCCGCCGGGAGGAACGTCGAGATGAATCGACAACAGGAAGTTCCCTTTGTCTTCCGTGAGTGTCACCTTCAAGAGCGCCGGCCTGCTGGGTCTCCCGGCTCGTTTGGTCGAGGCAGTCTTGCCGGTCAGCGGATCGCGGAACGTGTCGTCTCCGGCAAAATTCGGACGAGCGAAAGTGGCCAGCATCATCACAGCGGTGAGAACGCAAAGCACCGGTCGAAAGCAAGGCTTGTGCATGTCGAGGTTCGCCGAGGCCAGAAGGAGGGATGAGGCGTCATACGCCGGGGGGATGATAGACCAACAACTGAAAATCGCTCAATTCGAGACACCCGCCTCACTGAGATACGTTCAAACGGCGAAAGTAACGATCAGGAAAGGGAATTCGGCGGTCGGCCGAATGCCGGTCGCCGAAAGCCGTGATACCGTTTTCCGAGAGTGATTCGGCCTCCTCGTGCTTTCAGGTTTCGGCTACAACCCCGCCCCCCTTCGACGCTCACCGTTCCTTCCCGCCATCTCTCAGCGAGCTTCCATCTTGTGGCCTCAAAAGACAGCTCAGCGGGCGATTATTGTCGCCGGTTGCCTGGGCATGATTTATTTGCAACTCACGACCTCTCCCGCGACGGTGCAGTTTGCTCGCGCGCTGGGAGCGAACGGGCTGCACATCGGAATTCTCGGCGCGCTGCCGACGGCGATGTTGTTCATGCAGTTTGTTTCGGGCGTGCTGGCCAACCGGATTAAATATCGGCGGCGATTGTGGTTGACGGTCGGGATCATACAGCGACTGGTGATGTTGCCGGCGGCTCTGGGACCGACGTTGTGGCCTGACATGCCGGCCGGGTTTTGGATTTGGACACTCGTCGGTTTGACGGCGATCAATTATGGGATGGCGGATTTCTGCCATCCACTGTGGATGTCCTGGATGGGCGACTATCTGCCGAAGCAAGGTCTCGGTCGCTTTTGGGGCCGTCGGCATTTGTGGATGCACTGGTCGGCGGCGGCGGCAATCGGCTTGGCGGCACTCTACATCTCCGGTCATCCGGATGGGATCAAGCCGACGTTCGCGGCGTTCGGTGTGATCGCGGCGATCTGCGGAGTCGTCGATCTGCTGATCTTTCTGAAAGTCGATGAGCCGCCGGTGCGGCCGGCTCCGAGTCCGCGACTGCGAGACATCCTCGCGGCTCCGTTTCAGCAGCGCGAGTTCCGCCGCTTCATCGGCTTCAGTTGCTTCTGGCATTTCGCGGCGATGACCGGAGCGCCGTTCATCAGCCTGTTCTTGCTGGAATACGTCGGCATGGACTTGTTCCATGTGATGCTGCTGTGGGCGACGTCATGGATCGGCGGAGCGTTGACTGCCAGCCGAATGGGCTGGCTGGCGGACAAGTTTGGTCATCGACCGCTGCTGGTGCTGTCGATCGCGTTCAAGTTCACGTTGATGGCGGCGCTGCTCTTCGTGCCGGCGAATCCGACGCTCGCGTTCTGGTTGTTGATGCCGATCTTCATGCTGGATGCGTTGCTCAACGCGGGGATCACGATTGCTCAGCACGGTTTTTTGCTGAGCTATTCGCCGTCGGAAAACCGAGCCATGTACATCGCCGCCGGCACCGCGATTGCCGGAATGGTCGGCGGAGCGACGTCCATCGGTTCGGGATTCGCACTGCGATCATTGGCTGCTTGGGATTTTTCGTTTCTCGCCGTCGGCGTGTCGCACTTCCATGTGCTGTTCTCGGTCAGCGTCGTGCTGAGGTTGCTCGCCGCCGTGCTGGTGTTGCGAGTCGAAGAGCCCGAAGCGGCACCCACCGGCGAGGTCGTGACACATCTCTGGCACGCCGCTCAACGCCGAATATTGCGACTGACCCACGCGACATGGCGAGTGGATGCCGCTGCGAAGTCGCCGCGATTATTGGCTGGCGAAACTGTTCTGCCGCGTCGGCCTCGAACCCGCAAAGTCCCCTGGCGCGAGATCGTCAAAGCGGACGATCCCAGCCACGAATCACGCACGACGGTGTGAGGCAGAGTCACGATCGATCTGCGCGCCGATCAGTAAGACTTCCCAAGTTTCGATGTCTGTCTCGGAGATGACCTTGCCATCAGCTTGATTCGAGGGAGCACTGCCCGCCCCCTCATTTCCCGTCCGGCTGGTCTCGGTCCAGCTTGAGTTTCTCCAATTCGTCCAGTCGCGTCTTGGTGCGGACCTTGTCGAGCCCTTTGAGTTCCGGAATCGCTTGGAGATACCAAAATTGAGCACGCCGATTCGCGCCTGTTTTTTCGACTCCAGTGAACTTCTTGGCCAACTCCCACCAGCAGTCACCCAACTCGTTCATCTTCGTGGCGCTGTCAAGTTCCGTTTGCTCCAGTTCCGCAGCGGACCTCAACTGTTGGTTGTCTGATTTCGCCAAGTGGGGCAGGCCGGCGGGCCAGTCGTCTTTGACGAAACAGAGGTATTTGCCCAGACCCTCATTGGCCACCGAGTCATTCGGGTTCTTGCTCAAACTTTCGCGGAACTGCTCTGCCATGTCCGCCGATTGTTTCTTGAGCAGGTACTCGTCAGTCTTGGCTTTGGCGGTTTCGCGAAGCTTGAGATTCTTGGCTTTGCCCGCGAGCAACACTGCAGTCTTGGTTGATTCCATCGCCGTGTCGAAGCGTGACGCCGTCGCACATTCCGCGGCCAGTTTGAGGAATGCGTTTGCCAGTTGTTCTTGAGGAGCCCCAGACTTCACCGTCGTGCTGAGTTGCTTGTAGGTCTTGCTTCTCGAGTCAACCGCATCGACGTCGAAGTGAGCAATCAGTTCGTTCAGAATTTTTTCTGCGACATCAATGTCCCCGGCCGCGACCGCTGAGTGGCTCGCTTCCTGCAACAACGCATATTTTCCGGACGGGTCGTCGACGGTGGTCTTGGCATGTTCGAGCAGCTTTTCAGCCAACGCCGCTTTGTCCGCCAAACGCAGTGCTTTCGCGAAATCCTGTTTGAAGATCTCTTTGACGTTTGTTTCGGATTGCTCCCGTTGGTCATCTTTCGGAACGGGCTGCTTTTGTAGGACCGCATCGCCGTCCTTCGAGTTCGCCGGTGGCTCGTCTTCGGTCGCGTCGGCCACCGGCATCGAATTCGGCCGACTGCCGGGGGAGTTGGGATCGATCTTGGGGAGCTTCCACAATTGAATCGTGGCCGTCTTGCCGGATGTGTCGGACGAGTCTCCTGCGATCAGGAGGTGCTCGCCATCAGGCAGAAACGAGATGTCCAAAACTCTCAGCTTCTGACGCGGAAGCTGCAACAATCCGCTCCCGGTTTGAGCGTTCCAGATCGACACAATCCCGTTCAAGCCGCCGGTTGCCAGCAGCTTTTCATCGGGCGAAAGTGCGAGAACGTCGGCATGTGCAAAAACGATCGCCGACGTTCCGGTCTTGGTCTTCCAGAGCCGCGCGACATGTTCCTCCGACGCGGTCCACAGCGACTGCCCGTCCTTCGACAGGGCAAGCGAACTGATCCGCGACTTATGACCAACGAAGGAGCGAATCGTCTTTCCCGTCGTCGGCAGGAACAGCGTCGCCTCTTCCGCTTGCTCACCCGTTGTGGCGGCCAACATCAGCCCGTCCTCCGACAGTGCCAGTGAACCGCAGAACGGGTGGACTCCCGAAATCAGGCGGACCTGCTTCCGAGTCGCAACGTCCCAGATTTCGATCGCACCCCCGCCAACGGTGGCGAGTTGACGGTTGTTGGGCCAGAACAGAACCGCTCGCACGGGACGACGATTGGTTTTCAACTCCGCGAGTTCTTTGCCCGTCGACAGGTTCCAAAACTTCAAAGTCTCTGCGGACGAGAACACCTGATTGCCTTTCGGTGCGAACGCAACGGAATGCACCTGCCCATCGTGGCCCGAAAACTGAATGGAGGTCTTACCCGTCGCGACATTCCAAACACGACAGTCACCCGCTGGTCCCGCAGTGGCGAGCAATTTCCCATCGGCGGATAACGAAAAATCACCAACTGTCGCCCGATGGTCGGCGAACCGCTGCTCGTTGGTCCCCTGCGGAACCCTGATGGACGGTTTGATCGCGGTCGGAGATTTCGCGGGGGGCAGATCGTTCGCAACGGCGGGAGGTTTTGTCTCGTTCGACGTCGGCTGCGGACGACTGCTCGTTGTGGCCGTGTTTTCTTCCGGCTTGATGGTCTTCGTCGGTGTTTCGCGATTCGAGGTGTTGGCTGAATCGGGATCCGTCAGTTCATCGACCTTGTCAACGACCCGTTGATGCTTCGGCGGATCAAGCAACTCACCCGGTGGCGGGAGGATGCCTTTGCCAATCAACCACCAAATCCCACCGGCAAGTGCGCCGACAACCAGCACGTTGATGGTCCAGGAAATCCGTCGGGATCTTCGCTCGCCCCGTTTCACGTTGATGGAGACGTCTTCGAGGTCACGCTCGGTCGGAAACTGAAACTCGTTGGCCGGAGCGGCGAGTTGTGGTTGCTCCTCGATCTGAGCTGAGCGACTCGGACGCGGTGCTGGACTTTGTGATTTCGCACCGTGACCGGACGAGTGAGTTTCGGGGGCAGCGGCATGTGGGGCCGGCGGATCGCTGGGGGCGGCCAATCTCTGCTCGCGCAGTGTCGAGTCGTACTGGGCTTTCGTCAGTCGATTGAGCAGACACAGCCGCGCCTGCTGGAGTTCTGACAACAACGGTTCGGCCAATTCACCTTGCGCGCCAACCGACTTCTGCTTCAAGAATGATTGACGCTGATCGAGGGCCGAAATGATGACCGTACGATCTTTTTCAAACAGCGAAATACCGAGCAGTCGGTAGTAATGGGGCGGCTGGTCGTCGGGAGAAATCCCCAGCCACTTGTGATAGGCATCGAAGTCGGACATGTTTCGTGATCAATCCCAGAAGCGACTTATCGATGATTCTTCCTTGGGCGAACCTCGAATCCGTTGAGTGCCGGTCAGTTGGCGTTTTACCTCCAACCGTCGCACCTTGGAACCGCCGGTGGCACATTCCGACGCGGTGGGCACGGCGGCCGGGCGACTCGCGTGAGCCGGTCAGTCATTGGCGGCGGTCATCGGTTTCTTCAACTCGAGCGCTTCCGGCAGAGCGGTTTTCACGTCTTCGATCGAGGCCGGGCGACTGTGGACGAGGCCCTTCTTATCGACCAGAAACATCGTCGGCAGCGAGATCACTCCGAACGCAAGACATGGTGGGCTTTCGAGGCCGCCCGGTTCGTGGATCTGCGGCCATGTCATGCCGTTCTGCTGCATGTAACCCTTCACGCCGTTGGGTGTGTTGTCGAGGTTCACGCCGATCACCTCGAAACCTTGAGTGCGATACTGCTGATGCAGAGCCTTCAACTTCGGCAGGTCTTCAAAGCAGGGCTTGCACCAAGTCGCCCAGAAGACGACCAGCACCGCCTTGTCGCGGTAGTTGCGGATGTCGATCTTGCCGCCGTCCAACCCGGCGAATGCCAGTGGCAGCGGCTTGCCCTTCACGTCCAGTCGAGTCATTGCTCCAGCCGCTTTTTTTCCGGCGGTCGTCTTGGGGTGATCTTCGGCCAATTTTGCGAACCACTTCCGAGCTTCACTGACCTTGCCGGCGAATTCGAACCCTGTCGCCAGTTGAATCATCGCGTCGGCAGCGTCTTCCGATTTTGGAAATGACTCGACAAACGTTAGCAGGTCTTTGATCCAGTCCTCCTGAACCTTCGCCTGCGCGGCACTCGTTTTGGACGACTGCACTGCGACCGAATACTCCGCCAACATCCGCCGATACGCGATGTACGGAATCAGCGGCGAGCCTGACTTGAGCTGCGGCTTGAGTTGTGTCTCCAGCAATTTCAGTTGAGTCAGTCCCTCTTCAAAAACGCCGGTCTGCACCGCCGAGGTCAACCCGTCGATGAGCTGCCGAACCCAATTTTCTTGTTCCTTCGGGTCTTTTGACGTGGCGCTGATGAGCTGTTTGAGCAGCGTCGCGCGATCGCTGTTGAACTTCACGAACGCGGCCGGTGACGATTCGGCGGTCGGAGCCTTGCCGTCGAGTTCTTGCAGTTGCTTGACGATCGCAGCAACACGCGGATCGGCTAACGATCCGGGAGTTGTCGCGGTCGGGGATTCGCCGGCCGCCAACTGAGCTGGCTGCATCAGCACGCCGGCCGAGAGTTGCACTTGATTGCCTTCGATCGGCTGCGGGATTTGTGTCAATTTCCAGACGTCGCCGATTTTCACGATCTCGCCGATCTGCACGAGCAAACTGTTGCGCGGCGGAGCGGCTTCGGTCTCGATGATCGCCATCGCATTCTCGTAGAGCATCAAATCGACCGCCACCTTTCCGTCGTCGGCAGGAATCATGCTGGGCATCGCGGATGCGGCATCGAAGCGCATCCAGCGAGACTTCGGCGTCAGCGATTTCGTTTTGCTCAGCACATCACGCAGCTTGGCCGCCGGGCTGCTGACGTTCGCCAGCATCTGCTTTTGAACCGACTCCTCAATCTTGAGTTGAGCCAAGTCCTCAGCCGTGACCAGCACGAGCCGTAACATGTCGGCATCGTTCGCGAGCAGCGCGTTGACCGCGACTCGCGAAGCTTCCTCGGCCGAGAGAACTTTCCAGACGTCGATGCTCTTGTCTTCGTTCGAGTCGATACCCCAGCGCGAACCACCGGTGTTGAGCCAGCGGAACTGGTCCGGCTTCCGGTTGAAGTTCGTGTCAATTTCGCGATAGACCTCGAGGCCGTTGTTGTAGTACCGCCATTGATCGGGTTCGGTATCGCCGTCGGTGTCCACAATCCGCCGCAGCACTTGCCCGTTCGGCCCCGTCACAATCCAGGCCGAGCCTTTCTTGCCGAAGCGCTCACCTTTCACCACGCATTTGGCGAACTCGGCCGGCTTTGGCGTTTCGATTTCGACGTCTCGCTGGCGAGGCACGAAGCCCTTCAGAATATTTTCCGCAGTCGCTTCCAACTCCTGCGCCACGGACATGCCCGCTGACAGGCTCAACAATCCAAGTCCCAAGACACCACAACACAGCAGGCGACGAAACATCTCTGCGACTCCGTTCCGAAGTGATCTCGAATCCCATTTCCAATCGGGGGGAATCTAGTTCTGCCCGAAAATCGTGTCAGCACGAGTTTCGTGGGGCAGGTTTTCAACCTGCCCGGCAAGATCAGGCAGGTCGAAAACCTGCCACACGTCACGCCCGCAGCTTTCCGACAGCTCGCACGACTTCGACGACAGCGATGTCAATTTCGCCCTCGGTCGTGTACCGGCTCAGCCCGAATCGCAAGCTCGCGCGGCTGAGCGAGTCAGAAACGCCCATCGCACGCAGCACATGACTCGGCTCAGGCTCTGCGGTCGAGCAGGCAGAACCGGAACTCACGGCGATTTCCTTCAAGCTGCTCATCAACGCCTCGCCGTCCACGCCGGCGACGCTGACGTTGAGGTTGTTCGGCAGTCGCTCCGCCAGCGGCGGGCCGTTGAGCGACAACCCGTCGAGTTCCGATTGCAGACTCTGCCACAAACGATTGCGAAGAGCATGCATCGGTGGCAAAGCGTCAGAATCCATCGCCAATTTGCACGCGGCACCGAAGCCGACAATCAACGGAACTGGCAGCGTCCCGCTGCGGAGATGTTGCTCGTGCCCACCGCCATCGAACAGCGGATCAATCGCGATGCGCGGACCATCGCGTCGCACGACCAGCGCGCCCACTCCCTTCGGCCCGTGAAACTTGTGAGCACTCAGCGACAACAGGTTGACCGGCAGTTGCTGAAGATCGACCGGAATCTTGCCGACGGCTTGCGCCGCATCGCAGTGCAGCAGCACACCGCGCTCACGACAGATGCGGCCGATCTCGGCCAGCGGGTTGATCGTGCCGACTTCGTTGTTCGCCACCATCACGGACACGAGCACCGTTTCGGAGTTGATCGCGTCGGCGACTTGTTGCGGATCGACGCGAGCACAACGATCGACTGACAAGTTCGTAACGTCGATCCCCTGACGCTTGAGCCGCTTGGCGACATCGAGCACCGATGGATGCTCGGCAGTATTCGTCACGAAGTTTGGGAGCCGATTGTGGCGGCGCGACACCACTGCCCTAGAGACTCCTTTGATCGCCAAGTTGTTCGCTTCCGTCGCACCGCTGGTGAAGACAATCCACTCCGCCGGACAATTCAAAAGCTTTGCAACTTGCTTGCGAGCACACTCGACCGCCTCGGCCGCTCGCCAGCCGAAGGCGTGATTCACGCTGGCGGCGTTGCCGTACTCCTCGGTGAAGTATGGCAGCATGGCCTCCAGCACTTCCGGAGCGACGCGCGTCGTGGCGTGATTGTCGAGATAGATCATGCCGTGCACCCATAGACTGGACGCCTACGTCCGGTCATCCATCGTCCGGACGTAGGCGTCCGAACTACTTTTGAACTTCAGGAAAACAAAGCACCGAGCAGGAGACGTGCGGCAGGACAACGTCCATTTGCGAACCGCTGCCGCAGACCAGCAAGTCGATTTTCCATTCGTCGATCAACTGTCGCAGCGTCGCCCGCAAATCACCGTCCGCGACGTGCGTCAAAATTCCGTAGCTCATGGTCCGATGATCGGTCGGTGCGAGATGTTCGTGCAACTTCAGGCGAGCCGATTCGACTCGTGCCGCTTGTCGTCTCGCGAGATCGACTGCGGAAACGCCCGCTTGCCACGCCTCCGGCCAGCGATCCGGTTCGACGACGTGTACCAACCAGCATTTCGCATCGCGCCACAATCCGCTGCCGACGATCGCCATCAATCGCTCGGCAGACCCAGCGCTCAAGTCATCGGCGAGGAGCACATGCGGAGGCTCAACTTCATCATCGCTGGCTTCGGGGCGTTCCACCAACACGGGACACTTTGCCAAACGCAAGAGCCTCAACGCGGTTGGTCCCAGTCGACTCGCGGCGACGGCAAAACTAGCACGACGCGCCAGCGAGTGGCCGTCGTTGCCAGAGACTCGACCACTCGCTGGCGCGTCGTGCTGGTCCTCAGGATTCTTGAAACCGCTGAGATGTTGCGAGCCGGCTCCGATCACGATCAGGTCGGCCGACCACTCGTCCGCTTGTTGCAGTAATTCTCGCCAGGCAACGCCGCCGAGCAAACTCGTCTCGCAATCCAAACCCGCCTCGCGAGCTTCATCCGCCAGCGAGTCCAGCCGTTCCGACAGGATTCCGCCGAACGCGGTGATTTGCTGAGGCGTCGCCGGAATCCGTGTCAGATCGAGCCCGTCGATGACCGCGCAGAGATGTAGCTCCCCTCGCTGAGCCACTGCGATCTCAATTCCGCGTTCGACGAGTCGACGCGCGGTCGCCGGCACAAACTCCTCGGAAGTGAGGTCACGCAATTCCAGATCCAGCCCCACGAAGACTCTGCGAAAGTACATGTCGTCCGCCCTTGCTGAAGTCGATCACCGTGTCGTAAGGGCCACCATAGCCCGCCGAATCTTTGGGCGAAAGCACACGCTCGAGTGACGGCGTTCGCAAAGCTGCATTCTCACGATTTCAACGCGGCGATACCTTCTCGTCGACACCTCAGCACAGCATCGCTGGGAGTGACGCACCGCTCGAAAGGAGTCTCGCATGGCATCGCAACTGCACGAATCGGAAAAGGCCACGTTCGTCGAGACCGCGCTGAAGCTCAGCGGCAAGAGCGATGATGAAGCCAAACGGACAGGAGCGCTCGACCGTGCTGACGAGCAGGTCGAGGCGATGTTCGCCAAGAAATATCAAACCGGCGGCAGCCCCGTGCATCGCGCCGTTTGGGAAGATAGTTTTCCGATCGAACTGTTCGTCGCCCCAGACTCGGTGACTCCGCCGGAGTGCCAAAAAAGGATGGACGCTTCGCTCGAAGTCGTGCGGCGTCACGCCCGTGCGAAGACGTTGCTCGATGGACAGCGCAAAATCACCGACACCGTGCTGCGAGAACTCGGCGACGCCGGCTACTGGGGCCTGCTGGTCGATCGCGAATACGGTGGCTCGGCCGCGCCGTTCATTTCGTTCGCGAGATTCCTGCGGCAAATGGCGACCGTTGATCCGACCGTCGCGGGCTTGGCCTCGGTGCATGGCTGCATCGGCGCGGTCGATCCCGTACGAGCGTTCGGATCGCCAGCACAGAAAGCAAAGTTCTTGCCGAAGTTGGCCAGTGGAAATCGCCTGTCGGCATTCGCGCTCACGGAACCGTGTGCCGGCTCCGATCTGACCGCGCTCAAAACAGAAGCGAAACTCGAAGGGGACAACTACGTCGTCAACGGCGAAAAGCTGTTCATCACGAACGCGATTGCCGGGCGGACCATCGGACTCGTCTGCCTGATCGACAAGAAGCCGGCCGTGCTGATCGCCGACTTGCCCGACCACGAGGACGACGAGTTCCAGACGAAGCGATACGGGCTGTACGCGCTCAAGCACTCGTACAACAACGGCCTCGTCTTCAAGAACTTCAAAGTGCCGAAAGACAATCTGCTCGACGCCGGCCGAGGCGACGGGCTGACCATCGCGTACCACGGCCTGAATCGCGGTCGAGTCGCGCTCTGCGCGAACGCCGCCGGCACGATGCGAGCCATGCTGGCGAACATGCTGCCGTGGGCACGCTTCCGCAAGACCTACGGCGCGCTGATCGAATCGCGTGAACTCGTCCGCCGCCGCTGCGGACGCATGGCCGGGTTGATCGTCGCTTGCGACGCGCTCGTCGATTGGTGCAGTTGGCAATTGGACGAGGGCTATCGTGGCGAGATGGAGTGCATCATCGCGAAAATCTTCGGCAGTGAATCGCAAAAGGAAGCGGCCATCGAACTGTTCATGAAGACGCACGGCGGCCGAGCCTTCCTGCACGGCCATTTGTTCGGCGACAACGTCCACGAGTTCCTCGCTCCGTGCATCTACGAAGGCGAAGGCGAAATGCTCGGCATGGCGTTCCTCAAATCCCTCATCAAAGAACACGGTACGAAGTACTACGAACCGATCGGTCAAGCCCTCGCCGCTGCTGGAATCCGTCATCCAAACCTGTTGAATCCCGCGCACGCTTGGGCGTTGCGCGGAGCCATCGGCCCGTACGCAAAGTGGTGGCTCGGAGCACAGTTGAGTGGCCCGGCTCGCGCGGTGATTCCGTCCGGCGGACCCACCAAACTGCGCGAGCACGCCGAATGGGCAGCGGCACAATTGCAGAACTCGCGACTGGCCGTCGATGGGTTGATGCAGAAGTTCAAACTCGCACTCGCCGACCGCCAATGCTCAATGGCCGAGCTTTCCGCCCGCATTCAAGATCAAGTTGTGATGCTCGTAACCGCACTGTGGGCCGCGCGTCGCAACGACGAATTGATCCACACCGCCGCGGAGGTCCTCTGCCAAGACCTCCGCCGCAAACTCACCGGCGCGCGGCCAAGTAATCCTTATTTCAAGACGGTAACAAAACTCGGCGAAGCCATCGCCGCCGGAGGCTTCAACGCCATCGCAGGCATCGACGAGAACGAGATTCTGATGCCGTACTGAAATGGTATCGGAGTTAGTGGGCCGGCGCTGCGCTGGTCACATCTTACTTGATTTCCTTTCGCCCATCCCACCAACCGATCAGCAGAGGCAGGAAAACGAGATTGCCGATCAGGCCGCCGAGCATGGCGAGGCTGACCAGCAATCCGAAATAGACGAGCGGGATGAAGTGCGACAACGCCAGCACGCTGAAGCCGGCCATGAGGGCGACGTTGGTGTAGACCAAGGCTCGGCCGACGTGCTTGTGCGTTTCGTGCAGAGCTTCATGGACTCGCAAGCCGCGAGCGCGTTCGCGGCGATAGCCGTCGATGTAGATAATGCTGGAGTCCACCGTCAGCCCCATCGAGACGCAGGCGATCATCGCCGTCGCGATGTTGACCGGCAGCCCGATCCAGCCCATCAAGCCGATGACCAGGACGTTGGGAAACAAGTTCGGAGCCAGCGACATCAACCCGATCGGCAAACTGCGGAACGCGAACCACATCATGCTCGTGATGCCAAACGTCGAGAGGAAAAAGCTGGTCCATTGATCGTTCATCAGACTTTCGATCAGGAACGCCAAGAGTACGAACAGACCAGTCGATTTCGGTGACGAGTGCAGCGGACGATCGGCGTCCTTCTCGAACGTGGCCGTCGTGCTCGCCTCGGGAAACGTCTCGACCGCCAGCCGTTCAACGTCAGCGATCAACCTCAGCTTGGTTTCCGACGGCTGCCGCTCGTAGGCCCGCAACAAGAGTCGCATGCGGCCGAGCTTCGGGTTGTACAAGCTGTCGACGAAGTCACGTTGGATGCTGCCAAGCATCTCGACACGTGTTTCCAGCGACAACTTGAACAAGAGACGTTCGGGGATCAGGTCTAGCCCGTCGGTCATCGCCAAGACTTTGGAAAGTCGGCCGGCCGTCGCCTGCGTCCCGAGTTCACCGACAATTCCGTGCTCGCTGCGCAAGCGTTCGGCGAATTTGCGGACGCGTTCGATGTACTCGTCGGTCAACTTCGCGGGCGCGGGGAAGTTGACCTCCCATGAGCCGGCACCGCCGAGCTTACTCTCGACGAACCGCAGCGATTGCACAATCGGGCTGTGCTGCTGAAAGTTCTTGCTGAAATCGGTTTCGACACGCAGCCACAGAAAGCCAACGCTGGCAAACGCGACGATCCCCAACGACGCAAAAAAAACTCGCTTCGGATGATGCTCGACCCACAACGTGATTCGGCCGAGCACCGCCGAGACACGCCGGTCGGCTCCCGACGGCGGCGGTTCGGGCAACATGGGTCCGAACAGCACACAACCCGGCAGCAACACCGTGACTGCGACCAGCACGACCAGCGAGCCGATGGCCATCATCACGCCAAAGCTGGCCACGGGATTGATGTGACTGCTGACGAGCACACCGAATCCGAACGCCGTTGTGGCGACCGACCACCACACCGGGCTGGCGAGTTCCAGCATCGACTGCCGCAGCGCCTCGATCGGCGGCAGCGAGCGGTGTTGGTCTCGGAAATACAACGAGACGTGCATTGCCGTCTGCACGCCAATGATCGTGATCAGCGAATTGAGCATCGAACTGACCATGCTCAACCGCAATCCGCTGAGGACGAACAGTGCCTCGGTCCAAATGATGCTGACGATGACTACCAGCACCGGCAGCACGACCCAGCGCAGCCGTTGCAACAACAGCATCAGCACCAGCGCGAGCAGTGCCAACGAACTCGCGAACAGCTTGTGTCCGTCCTCTTCGACGTACCGGAACATGTCGTGAATCTGCACCGGCTCGCCCACGACCATCGCCGGCGGATCATGCTCGGCCGCCAACTGCCGGATGCGACCGATCGTCTCCGCCCGCGAGACTGGCGAGTCCTTTTCTAGCATCAGCCGCAAGACGATCGCATTCGTCTGTTCGTCCTGGCCGACCAACACGCCAACCACAATTTTCCGCACCGTCGCGCGACCGTACGGAAATCTCAGCGCCCTCGCCAAATGCTGCGTGCTCTCGGCCGCGACACCCGGCACTTGGTTGAGCTGGTTGGCGAACGCCTCCATTTTCTGTGAGGCCGCGTCCGTCAACGAACTGCTGTTCGGCTGAAACAAGTCCGGTTCGACCGATGCAACCAGCACGAACTCGTCGCCACCAAACGTCCGCCGAGCGGCGAGAAAGTCGCGCAAATGCGGATCTTCGCTGGCGTACAGGGATTCGATCGACTGCTCGAAATCTAGCTGTTGTGAGACCGGCACCAACGCGACCGTCGTCACTAGCGCCGTTGCCAGCAACACCCACCGCCAACAAATCAGCGCGTCGACAACGAGAGTCAGCGGCGAGGGTTTGGCTTCAGACGACATGCGCGGGAGGATAGCGGAGGTTGCTCGACCGACGCGAGCAACCGGTCGAGTGCGAGGTGGGAAGACAATTGATGATTGGTGATTGGCGATTGGGGTCAGCCAATCACGAAGAGCCAATGACGAATCCTGCAATTCCTGAGCAACCTCAACTCGTCGGTCGCCACAGGAAAAAGTAGAACACCACTACGCCGCTGGCGATCACTCCCAGCACCATCCACAACAAATCAACTCGCGTTCCCAAGACGAACAGCCAGCCGCCGAGAGCTAGCAAACTCGGCAGCGGATACAGCCACATCCGAAACGGCAGCACGACGTCCGGCCGAGTCTTTCTCAGAACATGAAGGCCGATGATCTGAGCCACGAACTGCACGAGAATCCGCACCGTCACCGCCGCCTCGATCACCATTTGCAACGGCAGAAAACAAAACACCGCCGTCAGGCCACCGAGCGTCCACAGCGATACCGCAGGATACTTCTGTGTCGGATGCACGCGAGCGAACGCCGGGAAAAAGTCTCCGTTGAGCGCCGCCGCGTACGGAATCCGCGAGTACCCCAGCGTGATCGCGAACATGCAGGCCAGCACCGTCCAGAGGATCAGAACCGTGAACGCCGCCGCGACCGGCCGACCGAACAGTGTCTCCATGAACAACGCGGCGATTTGATCCGACTTCATTGCCTGCTCCCACGGCACGACAGCGATGATCGACAGGTTCATCGTCAGATAAACCGCCGCGACGACAATCACCGACGTGATGACCGCTCGTGGAATCGTCCGCCCCGGATCGCGAACCTCTTCGCCCAAGTGGCAGATGTTGTAGTAGCCGAGGTAGTCGTAGATCGCGATCAGCATCGCCGCCCCCAAGCCATTCACCCAGGCGGGAGTGATCTCGAACGCATCCTTCGGAAATGTCAGCAGCGAAGCATCGAAGTGCGTCAACCCGGCGACAATGACCGTCAACACGGTGATGACCGTGCCCGCGCACAGCGCAAGGCTCAGCCAACCAATCACCTGAATCCGCCGGCTCAACAGCAGTGTCACCAGCAACGCGGCCGACGCCGCAGCGACTCTTTCTTCACCTCGAAAGAACCAAACATGTCGTTGGCCCGCTGCGGCGTTCGGTTCACCCAACCAATACGACACGACGTAATCGACGTACGGCACGGCACCGATGTAACCCGATGCGATCTCCATCGTGCCGCTGACCAGAAATTGCCAGACGAACAGAAACGGCAACAGCCGTCCCCAACCGGTCGAGCGTTTGCCGAAGATTTCGCGCAGGAAGTGATACGTCCCGCCGCTACCGGGCAACGCCGCGCCGAGTTCGCTCCAGACCAGCCCGTCGCAGATCACCAGCACGGCCGCGATGACCCACGCGATCAACGCCTGCGGCCCATGCATCGCCGCGATGAATCCAGGGATCGTGATGAACGGCCCGATGCCAACCATATTGGCGATGTTGAGCGCGATCGCCTGCGGCAAGCCGAGACCTTGGACCAACCGCACGTCGTCGTTTGGTTTCTCAAACGTCATACTTCGTTCGCCAGTTGCAAGAACCGTTCGACTCGCTGCTCGACGACGTCGAGGCTGCGGTTCCAGAAATCCGGCCGCGTCAGGTCATCGCCGAGCGTGCTCTGCACCGCCGCCTCCGCTTCGCAGCAACCGGTAGCGATCAGCAGTTCGCGGTATCGCGTCGGGAAGTCACCGGCAAAACTTTTCGCCGTCGCGAACGTCCCCAGCGAAAGCAAGTACCCGAATGTGTACGGGAAGTTGTAGAACGGCAAACCGGAGATGTAGAAATGGAGCTTGCTGACCCAGAAACGCGGATTCCAACCGTCCTCGGCCAGTCCATCGAAGTACGCCTCACGCTGCGCCGCGAGCATCAACTCGGACAACCGTTCGGGAGAGACTTCCCCCTCGCGCCGTTCGCGGTAAAAGCAGTTCTCGAAAATAAATCGCGCGTGGATGTTCATCAGAAAAGCGACGGCATCGCCGAGCATGTTGTCGAGCAGTTGAAGTTCATCGGTCGCGGACTTCGCTGATCGCAGTTGCTGTTCGCCCAAGACCGCTTCGGCAAACGTGGACGCGGTCTCGGCGAGATTCATCGGGTAGTCCTGCAAGAAAAACGGTCGGTCCCACAAGACGTGCGAGTGATAGGCGTGCCCCAGTTCATGAGCCAACGTGCTCATGCTGTCGGCCGAGTTCGTGTAGGTCATGAAGATCCGCGACTGCTGTTTCGTCGGCAGGCCCGTGCAGAACCCCCCTTGCCGCTTGCCGGGACGGTTCTCGACTTCGATCCAACGGTTCTTGATGGCGTGCTCAGCGAAGTCGCCGAAGCCGGGACTGAACTCGCGAAACGTGCGGATCACGAGGTCGCAGGCGGAGTCGTAGCTCAATTCTTCGGCCTCGCCCGACGAACTCGGTAGCGGTGCCGACAAGTCGAACCACGCGAGCTTTTTCAAACCGAGCAGTTCCGCTTTCTTCGCGAGGTACTTCAGCAGGACCGGCTTGCGAGCCGTCACTGCCGACCACATCGCATCGAGCGTTTCGCGACGCATGCGGTTGTAGCGCAGCGGAGCCGCCAAGTGCGCATCGTCTCCCATCAGACCAAGGTGCCGATACTTCGTCAGCCGAAATCCGGAGATGTGATTGAGCGCATCGGCACACGAATCTTGGACCGTCGCCCAAGCTTTGTCGGCGGCGAAGAAATTGTTCTCGCGAATTGCTCGCTGCGGCGAATCGAACATGACTTGGCCGGGGGATTTCTCGACGACCTCGCCCTTGTCCATGATCTTGATCTTCAACTCGCCGGATAGCCGATCGTACAGCCGGCCCCAAGCATGGATCGCATCGACCGCCAGATCGTTCGCAAGCTGCTCCCGCTCCTTCGGAAGCCGCAGTGCCGCGTTCCGCCGACGCTCGTCGAAGAAGAATCGCAACTCGGCCAACTCCGAGTCCACGGACAACATCCTTTGGAGGTTGTCCGCATTCGCCTCCTTCACCGCGAACTCAATGTTGGTCGCGACCTTCGCTCGTAACGGATCGAGTGCCGACAGTTCCCCCTCCAGTTGCTGAAACAATTTGTTGGCCGCAGCGGCTGCCGCATGACATCCAGCGAACGACGACAAATCGTTGGCGAGACTTTCCACAGCCGCATATCCCGCCAGCAATCGCTTCCAGGCCGAGACGCTTTGCGGTTCCGCATCAAGCGGCGGCAGGCGATCGGCTTCATCGGCCAGTTGTGTGAGCCGGGACCGGTAATCGTTGAGCACTGCGCGGAAGTCCGCGGACTCCGGGTGTGGGAGGATCGAATCGAGTTCCCAAGTCAGCGGAAACTTTGGCAAGTCGGTAGCAGGCATTGTGTGTTCCATTCGTGATTTCGCGGCCGAGCGGAAGGAGCAACACGGTTTGCACGGCGAGCGTTTGAGATTAGGTTGTCGCACCGAGTCCGTGAAGTGACTGCTCGACAAGTTCCCGATGTGCCTGGCAAATGGCCTCGCATCGTCTCCTCGCGAACAAACCAGGAAGCCCTCTCATGCAACCTCTGTTGTTCCTCCGTCTGTGGATCATGGTCTTCCTGCACTACTTCGTCTGGAGTGCGTGGTATGTGACGATGGGCACATACCTCGACAAGACGCTGCATTTTGAAGGGGGCCAAATTGGACTCGCTTACGGTTCGACGGCCGTCGGCGCTCTCGTGTCGCCGTTCATTGTGGGAATCTTGGCCGACCGTTTTTTCGCGACGCAACGAATCCTGGCGTGCCTGCACCTGGCCGGAGCGGGCCTGCTGTACCTCGTGTCGACGCTGGAGACTTTCGGACAGTTTTATCCCGCGCTGCTGGCCTACACCGTGACGTACATGGCGGGACACGGGCTGACCAACGCGCTGACGCTGCATCACTCGAAGAATCCGGCGAAAGAGTTTCCGCTGGTGATGGTGATGGCGAGCGTCGGCTGGATCGCGGCGGGACTGGTGGTCAGTTGGCTGAAGTTCGAAACTTCGGCCAGCATGTTTCATCTCGCGGCCGGAGCGGCGCTGGTGATGGGGCTGTACTCGCTGACGCTGCCGCACACGCCGCCCAAAGGAGCAAACGCTCCGATATCGCTCGGCACGCTGCTGGGCTTCGACGCGCTGAAGCTGATGCGTGATCGCTCGTTCGCGACGTTCATGATTTGCTCGTTCCTGATCTGCGTGCCACTGAGCTTCTATTTCAGTTGGATGAACGTGTTCATGACCGAACTCAAAATCGAAAACTCCGCCGCGAAGATGACGCTGGGGCAGGTCTCAGACGTCGTGTTCCTCGTGCTGTTGCCGTTGTTGCTGCCGCGACTCGGAGTGAAAGGTGTCCTGCTGGTGGGCATCGCAGCCTGGGCGGTGCGGTTCGGACTCTTCTCGGCCTTCGTCAGCAACAGCGATGCGCTGTGGATGTTATTCGTCGGCATCTGCGTCCACGGAATGTGCTACGACTTCATCTTTGTGATGGGCCGGATGTACGTTGACAAGCACGCTGGCGAAGACATTCGCGCCGCCGCTCAAGGACTGCACGGAGTCGTCACGCTCGGCGCGGGGATGTTCATCGGCTCGTGGCTCTCCGGCGTCGTCGGCGAACACTACAAACGCGGCGACACTCATTCGTGGCAGGAAATCTGGATGATCCCAGCGGCGATGTCGGCCGTGCTGATCGTGGTCTTCGCGCTGCTGTTCAAGGAGCGAAGCCGCGAAACAAAGTAGACGTTGAGGCCATCCGCTTCAGGCCAGAATCTGCGAGATCACCTCGCCATCGACATCGGTCAGGCGGTAGTCGCGGCCGGCGTGACGGTACGTCAGACGTTCGTGGTCCAAGCCGAGAAGGTGCAGAATCGTGGCGTGAAAGTCGGGCATCGTGACTTTGTTCTCGGCGACGTAGTAGCCGTAGTCGTCGGTCTGACCGTAGGCCGTGCCGCCGCGGATTCCGCCGCCGGCGAGCCAGACGCTGAAGGCGTGCGGATGATGGTCTCGTCCGTCGGTCCCCTGAGCGGCCGGCGTGCGACCGAACTCCGTGCCGAAGATGACCAACGTGTCGTCGAGCATTCCGCGCGACTTCAGATCGGTGAGGAACGCGGCGATCGGCTGATCCACTTTCTTCGCGTTGGTCGTGTGGTTGTTGCGCAGGTCGCCGTGAGCGTCCCAATAGTTGCGCGGGTAGCTGAAATTGACCTGCACGAATCGGACACCCGCTTCGAGTAACCGCCGGGCCTGCAAGCACTGCCGGGCGTACTCGTCGGTCGGTTCCACGCCGACTCCGTACGAAGCCTGCGTCGCAGCCGATTCGCGGCTCAGGTCCAGCACCTCCGGGGCCTGAGCCTGCATGCGATAGCTCATCTCAAACGCGGCGATGCGAGCCTCAAGCTGCGGTGCGTCGCCGACTCGTTCCAGGTGCGCCCTGTTGCGACGGGCCAGCAGGTCGAGTTGCAATCGTTGCAGCGCGGGGTCGTCGCCTGGAGTGAGGTTCGAGAGCTTGGCATCTTTGAAGTTCGTGCTGCCATCGCCGATGCGGGTTCCCTGGAAGCTCGCCGGCAGAAAGGATGAACCGTAGTTCTGTGCTCCACCGTGATACAGCGACGGGCTGAGGCTGATGAACCCCGGCAAGTTCTGGTTCTCGGTGCCGAGTCCGTACAGCGTCCACGCTCCGAGGCTGGGCCGTGCGAAGACGCCGCTCCCCGTGTTGATGTTGAGCAGCGCCGGGCCGTGCGAAACTTGATCGCCACCGTTCATCGAGCGGATGACGCAGATGTCGTCGATGCACGCACCGATCTGCGGAAACAGATCGCTCACCTCGATGCCGCTCTCGCCGTACTTTTGAAACTTCCACGGCGACGCCAGCAGGTTGCCGGTCGGTGCAAACTCGAACTTCGGCTTCGCGAATGGCAACGGCCGGCCATTGTGTTCGCTGAGCTTCGGCTTGTGGTCGAACGAGTCGACGTGCGAAACGCCGCCGTGCATGAACAGGAACACGACTCGTTTCGCCCGGCCCGGCTGATGAGGCTGCCGCGGGGAAAGCGGGTTGGTCGACAGCCCCGAGTCTGCGTAAGTCTCATCCGCGAGCAAGCTCAACAACGCGAGGTTGCCGAATCCGCAAGCGGATCGTTGCAACCAGTCGCGACGAGAAAGAGATATCGTCATGAGGCATTACTCCACATACAAAAACTCGTTCGCGCACAGCAGCGACTGGCAATAGCTTTGCCAAGCGGCGAGCCGGCGTTCGGGTTCGGGGCGACTTTGGATCGACGGCGTTTTCAAGTAGGCGACGAGGAATTCGGTGGCTTGTGTTTGTTCGTCAGCGGACGCAGTCCGGCCGAATGCGAAGCGATGTGCCTGTTCGATGCGTTGTGGGTCCGACAGTGATTTATCGGCGAGTAGCCGCTCAGCGAAGGCACGGGATTGGTCTCGGACGAACGGGCTGTTGAGCAGGAATAACGACTGCGATGCGACGGTCGTCTCGTTGCGTTGCGCGGTGACTCCATTGGGATCGGCCGCGTCGAACAAGGCCAGGACGTCGGGCAGCATGTTGCGGACGACGGGCAAGTAGATGCTCCGCTTCGCGAACGTCGTGTAGTACGGATCGTCGGCGGCAACCCGGTTGGGCAGGATCATCGCGCCGATATTTTCGGCCTTGCTGACCAAGAACTCACCGCTGTCGTTGGAGCCGGGGGCTCGATCGAGTTTTCCGCTGACAGCCAGCATTGCATCGCGTAGTTCTTCGGCGGAGAGGCGACGGCGGGGAAGAAGTGTCGAGTTTTCTTCATTCCGCATTCGGTACGCCGCCGACAGCACCATCAGCCGGTGCATCGCTTTCATACTCCAACCGCTCTCGACGAACCGCGCGGCCAGCCAATCGAGTAACTCCGGATGCGACGGCCGTTCGCCGCGCGTGCCGAAATTGTCGCTCGTCGCCACAAGTCCTCGGCCGAAGTGATGCTGCCAGATTCGATTGACCATCACGCGAGCCGTCAGCGGATTAGCCGGGCTGGCGATCCAGCGAGCGAGTTCCAAACGCCCGCTGCCGAGTTGATTCGGATCGACCGTGGCCGATGCTGCTAGCGTCGGACCCGATGCTGGCAGCATCGGCCACGACTGAGTGACGACCTGCAACGTGCCGCGAGGGACGGTTGCACCCAGCGTGAAGCGGTTGCCGCGCAGATGGACTCGCAGGTTGCGCGGGGCCGAATCTTTCGGAGCCATCACCGTGATCGGTTCCTTGCCCTCACCCTGCGGCACCGGGAATTCCCACCACATCGTCGCGTTGCGGACTTCGTTCTGGAACGGCTCGGTGCTGCGGAAGATGCCCGCGAGGGCGTAGTAATCCGTCGTGCGGATCGCGTCGAACTTGTGGTCGTGGCAGCGGGCACACGCGACGGTCAGTCCGAGCATGGCTCGTCCGGTCACATCGATTTGATCATCAACGATATCGAGCCGCGATTGCTCCTTGTCGGTTTCGGCGAGTGCCTTCGGGCCGACCATTAGAAACCCCGTCGCGATGATCCGCCGCGTGTTCGTCTCGATCGAGTCGGTCGGCGGCAGCAAGTCGCCCGCGAGTTGCTCGATGAGAAACTGGTCGTAGGGCAAGTCGCGATTGAAGGCGTCGATGACGTAGTTGCGATACCGCCACGCAAACCGCATCACGGCATTGGCATCATTGGCCGTCGATTCGGCGTAGCGCACGACATCGAGCCAATGCCGCGCCCAACGCTCGCCGTAGTGCGGCGAATCAAGCAGCCGGTTCACAACCTTTTCGTAGGCTTGCGGCGAGTCGTCGGTAAGAAATGCGGTGACCTCGTCGGGTGTCGGTGGCAGTCCCGTCAGATCGAACGTGACTCGCCGTAGCAGCGTCAGATTGTCGGCCGTGGGATCGGCTTTAGCCTCAAGTGATCGCAGCACGAATCGATCAATCGGGTTCTTCACCCAGCTTTCGTTTTTTACACTCGGCGGAGCGATGTCCTTCACCGGTTGATACGCCCAAAATGTTTTTTCTTCCGCAGTGAAGACTGCTCGCGGTGCGGCGTTTTGCAGTGGCTTGAACAGCAAACTGAACTTGTCCGCCAGATGACATTCGACGTTGAGACGCTGCGAATCGGTCAGCGCCTGGTTGTAGACCAGCACTTCGCCGAGATCCCCTTGAATGGAACCGGCCCAGCTCAGCGTCTTGCCGAGATACACGCCGATGTCCGGGCGATGCTGGATGTCGGGGACGCCGTCCCTGCCTTCGAGTGGTTCGCCATTCGGCCGCAGCGCCGCTTCGCCGTTGACAAACAATCGCGTCGTCGATCGCATCGGGCCGGGCTGCTTGGTGATCGTCAACAGAATCGGCTTGCCGTAGTGCGTCTTGAACGAACCGCTCCCCAGCGAGGCATCGTGATTCCAGCCACCCGCGAAGTGCAGCGCGTGATCCTCGCCGCGGTTGATCTGCACCAGCGCCGCGAGCGGCTTCCCCGGATCGCTCGGAAACGCCGGATTCCCAATTCCCAGCACGCCGTCATACGGCGGTTGAGCCTCATGCGGTTGCAGGTTCATCACGAGAATGATGGTCAGCGACGCATCGCCCCGAATCTCGACGGGATTGTCGGGTGACGAGGCCAATCCTGTTCCCGTTTCAAACCGCACGCCGGGCCGCTTGAGCAGCGTGCTCTCGCGCACGAACCGCGCGGGCAATCCGACGCCGCCGACGCGCACCCCTTTTGTGGCCGAGACGTCACGACCGTGGCCGCTCTGATCCGGCCAGACATGCACCAGTTCGCCGTCACCAAGCGTGAGTGAATCGGCTCGCAACCAAAGCTGCAACGACTTCGCCAACTCACCGTCGTTTGGCGGAGTCGCCACGATTGAACTCAACGGCGGAACGGCGGCGGCAGCCACGGCAGTCGTCAATCCCGGCCATACCGCTCCCGCCTTGATCCACTCTGCAAGCGCCGAGATTTGCGCTTCGTTCAACTTCCCATTCGGCGGCATCGCCAGACCGTCTTGATGTCGCACGGCCTTCATCAGCAGGCTCTCGTCCGGCTTTCCGGCTACGACGGCCGGCCCCGTTTCGCCCCCCTTCAGCAGTGCCTCGTGCGACTCGAGCCGCAACTGACCTTTGATCATCGTCCCCGCGTGGCACTTGTGGCACCGCTCGACCAACAGCGGTCGGATTCTCGATTCAAAGAACTTCTCCGCCTCCGCCGACTTTTCTTGAGCAATGGCGTCTCGCGACAACCCAACGAGCGTCACCAAAACGAGCGATGCGATTGGCTTCCAAGTCATCGTCCAAACCCTTTCGTCTGGCCGCGGTGTTTTGTCGTGAAGCTAACCCGGCAGCATAACTCGTCCGCCGCTGACGACCAGCGATTGTCCGGTGATGAAACTGGATTCGTCGCTGAGCAGAAATCGGATCGCGGAGGCGATCTCTTCGGGCGTGCCCAGCCGGCCCATCGGTGTATTGTCGATGACGTACTGCTTCGCAGCGCCGGAGATCAATTTGCCCATGTCGGTTTCGATCAAACCAGGACTGATCGTGTTGATGCGGATGTTGTGCTCGGCCCACGCTTCGGCCAGGCAGCGTGACATCGCGATGACGCCGGCTTTGGCGGCTGAATAATGGACTTGGTTTTTCCGCTCGCGCAGAGCCGCGATCGACGACAGCAGCACCATCCGGCCGAACTTGCGAGCGATCATCTCGTCCTTCAAGGCGTAGATGACATGAAACGTGCCGTCGAGATTCACGCTCATGATTTGCCGCCACGTTTCCCAAGTGACGTTGACCGCCGGTTCGACAATGCTCAGCCCGGCCGAATGCACCAGCATGTCGATCGGTCCAAACGCCGCGCGAGTTTCTTCGACCATGCGTCGCACGTCCTCGGCCGAGGTCACGTCTCCTTGCACCGCGACCGCTGAACCGCCTGCCGCCGCGATCTCGCGGACGACTTCATCGGCCCTGTCTCGACGAGTGGCGTAGTTGACACCGATGCGAGCACCTTCGCTTCCCAAACGGATCGCCGCCGCTCGCCCGATGCCGCGTGAGCCTCCAGTGACCAAAACGGTTCTTCCTGAGAAATCTTGAGACGACATTCCGCAAGTCCTTTCAATGAAGTCACGTTCGTGATCGAAACAGAATCGCGTTCCGCAGTGTTGGCCGGTAAAAAACCGAAGCGTCCGCGAGGGCGAACGCTCGATCGACTTACTCCCGGCAACCCCGTTACGCCACTCGCCCTCGCGGACGCTTCGGGTTTCAATCGCTTGAAGAAGAAGGATAACTCGAAGCTCGGTGACTGTCTTGGATGAGGTCTGTGAATGATTCCCGCAACGACATTGACCGACTTGGCCGAGTGGCGTGGGTCGCTGGAATCGAGCGGAAGCTGGCCGACTTGGCAGATGGCTCGCCTGGCCGAGGTCGGCGCGTTCGGCTGGTTGATCCCGCATCGCTGGGGCGGCAGCGAACTCGACGAGCCGGAAACCCTCAATGGCTACCTCGAACTGGCGGACGCCTGTCTGACGAGCGCGTTCATCCTCACGCAGTTCAACTCAGCAGTGCAGAAACTGGTGACGTGCGGACGCGAGGCCCTGCAAGAGACCTGGCTGCCGCGACTGGCTCGCGGCGAGTGTTTCACGACGGTGGGCATCTCGCATTTGACGACGTCACGATCGCGCGGTCCCGGCCCCGCCGTGATTGCCGAACGGGACAACGATGGCTTTCGGCTGAGCGGCCACATCCCGTGGGTCACTGGCGCGAACGCAGCGCAGTTGATCGTCGTCGGAGGAACCACACCCGACGGCAAACAACTGCTCGCGGCGATCGAGACCACCGACCAGCGCGTGACGATTGCACCTCCACTGCAATTCCTCGCACTGACGGCTTCACAAACCGGGCCGATCGAATTGTGCGACGTGACGATTCGGCAAGAACAGATCGTCGCCGGACCCGCTCCAGAAGTTCTGAAGATCGGGAGCCGAGGTGGAACGGGATCGCTGACGACGTCCGCTTTGGCGTTGGGCACATCGCGATCAACTCTGCGAGCATTGCGTGACGAACTGCGGCAAACTCCCGGCTTGGAACCGGTCGTCTCGCAGTTGGCCGAGGAAGGTCGCTCGCTGGAACAAGCCATGTTCGCCGCCAGTCGCGGAGAACCCGGTGCGTGGTCGGCCGAACAAATTCGGCTGCGAGCGAATTCGTACGTCACTCGGCTGGCTCAGAGTTCTCTGGCCGCCGCCAAAGGGACCGGCTTCGTCAGCGGGCATCCCGCCGAACGAGCCATCCGTGAGGCGATGTTCTTCTACGTTTGGTCCTGCCCACAGGCTGTCGTGCAGGGCAACTTGCAAGAACTCGCTTGCCGCGATGAAGCGTGGTGATGCTGCTGGCTTCAGACTTCCGCGCCGCTGAAGAGCGGCTCGATCACGTCGCCACGATTGAGACGAACCGGTCGTCCAAGTCGGTCACGAACTTCCACTTCGGGTGGAATGCCGAGCAGGTGATAGACCGTCGCGCCGACGTCGTCCGGCGAGTACGCTCGCGTCACCGGATAGGCTCCGGTGTCGTCCGAGCGGCCGATGATTTGGCCGCCGCGCACGCCTGCGCCGGCGAAGACTCCGAAGAAGCACGGACCCCAATGGTCTCGGCCGCGCGTGTTGTTGATCTTTGGAGTCCGGCCGAACTCGCCGAGCATCATCACCAGCGTGTTCTCCAACAGCCCTCGCGATTCGAAATCGTCCAGCAGCGCAGCGACTCCTTGATCGAGCGGCGGCAGCAATCGGTTCTTCAGTGTCGGGAAGATGTCGCCGTGGCTGTCCCAATTCTGGACGCGGCCGATGTTCGCCTGCACGATCGGCACGCCGGCCTCGATCAATCGCCGAGCCAACAGCAACGACTGTCCGGTCGTGTTCTCGCCGTACCGCTTGCGGATCGCGTCCGATTCGCGGTGCAACTCAAACGCCTGAGCCAACCGGCTGGAGGTTAGCATCGAGATCGCCAACTGCTGGTCCTTTTGCAATCGGATCGACTGCGCGACTTCGCCGAGCTGTGTCTGCTGCCGATTGACTTCGTCGAGCAGCACTTGCCGACGGCCCAGCTGATTCACGTCGATCCCCTGCGCGAGCGTGAGGGCATCGACTCGGAAGTCCGGCTTGCTGGGGTCGCCCGTGATTTGCCAGGGATCGTAATTCGGTCCCAGCAATCCCGCGTGTTGTCCCGGCCAAGTCAGCGGGCCTTCGCGCAAGAACGTCGGCAGGTTGACGCCGCTCGGCAAGCCATCGCCTCGGGGTCGCAGAAACGACAACGCGGCCGAGTAACATGGCCAGTCATCTCGCGACGCGACTTTGTCGAAAAAACCGCCCGGCTGCTTCTCGCCAGTCAGAACGTGATGCGTGGACATCAAGTGATTGTTGTCGTTGTGCGACAGCGAGCGAACCACCGCATACTTGGACGCCCGCGCCGCCAACTGCGGCAAGTGCTCGCAAATTTGATAACCGGGGATCGAGGTCGCGATCGGCTGGAACTCGCCGCGAATTTCCGCCGGTGCATCGAGCTTCATGTCGAACGTGTCGTGATGGCTGGGAGCTCCCGTCAGAAAGACGATCACCACGGATTTCGGAGACCGCTTCGCCGCGGACGATCCCGCTTCCGCAGCTTGAACTCGTCCCGCCAGCAGCGACGGCAAACCAAGTCCCAACAGACCGGAGGAACCGACCTGAAGGAGTTCGCGCCGAGAGCAACCTGTTTGATGTTGATGCGGTCTCACGATGGTCCGGTCCTCGGTCGTCGGGAAGTCGGCTTCAATTCTCAATCGGATCATACACCACAGATGCCTGAGCGAAAGGTGCTGATTGGCAGTTCGGGCCAGGCTAGGAAGCCTGACCTACTTTCCCAACTTCGCGAGCGGAATGCGGAGGAAGAACAAGCTGGGACCACCCACTTGCTGTTCGCTGACGTCGTAGAAGACGACCCCGATGGTCTTCGCGTCGAGCTCCACGGTGCGCGGACAGGCACGGCCACCGATCGGGCGACCGGGGTTGTGGTACTCGAAGGTGTCGTTCCAAGTCAGTCCGTCGTCGCGCGAGATGACGTAGCGAATCCGTTCGCCACCGACGCCGAGACCGGGAATCTCCGACGCCAACAACAAGCCGTTCGACAGGCAGACCATCTCGTGCCGCCAGCCTTGTTCCTTGAGGTTGGGAAACTTCTCGATCTCCTTCCACGTTTTGCCTTCGTCAGTCGAGCGCAAGCCCGCGCCGCTGATGAACGTTCCCTTCGGCGTGCGGACGATTGGCACCAGGTCGTGCAAGCGACCGTCGCCAAACGGCTCGCTCTTGTCGGTGGCCGGATCGAACAGGAACGTCCGATCGCTCAGCGGAACCAACCAACGATTGGAATTAAGTTCGACGATCGGGTGGCGAATGACGCTCATCACGTTTTCCGTTCGCGGGAGCGGTTTCGGTTCGCTCCACGTCACGCCGTCGTCTGCGGATAGCGAATACAACACCGAGCGTGGTTCGAGTTCGTTGGTCTCGCCGCTCCAGCGATTCCAGGCGTGCATCAACTTGCCGTCGCGGAGCGTCGTCAGCGAGCCGGGGTAGTACGTCTTCTTGATCGTGTGCTCGAACGGCGTCGGTTCGGTCCAGGTTTGCCCGCCGTCGGTGGATCGCGAGATTCGCAAGTCACGATGATTGATCTGGCCGTAGGTGACGACGATCGTTCCCTTCGGACTGACGCACGCCGCCGGATGAATGTGCCCGCCGACTGGCTTGGCAATTCGCACGGGGCGAAGCTCATCGGCCGTCACGAACGAAGCCACAAAACTCAGAGACGCCGCGTACAGACAGAGCCAGAACGGTCGCATCGTTTTTCTCCCGGTTCGTGGGACATGATTCTTTCGAGACGATCTGGCAGAATCATGCTGGCTGGATGCTGGGGCTGCAAACCAACGCAAGACAACTCTCGATCAAAGGGACTCGAAATGCTGCTGCAAGAACTGAGCTGGCCGGAAGTCGGAAAACTATCGCGTGACCTGCCGGTGCTCGTGCCGGTCGCGGCGATCGAGCAACACGGGCATCACTTGCCAATCTTCGTCGACAGCATGCTGCTCGGCGAAATCGTGCGGCGCGTCAACGAGACGATGGGCCAGCGAACGCTGGTCGCTCCGCTGATGTGGCTGGGAAACTCGCACCATCACATGGACTTTCAGGGGACGATGTCGGCCAGTCCGCGCGTGTATCTCGATCTGCTGAACGACATGGCCGAGAACCTGCTGATGCACGGGTTCCGTCGGATTGTGTTTCTCAACGGACACGGAGGCAACACGATCCCCGGCCGACAAGCGACCTTCGAGCTTCGTCAGCGGCACCGTGATCGCCACGACTTGCTGCTGCTGTTCGCGACCTACTGGGACAGCGCCCAGCCGAACGAAGGTCGCTCCGATTTGGTGCAGACGCAGATGGGCCATGCCTGCGAATTCGAGACGTCGATGATGCTGCGGCTCGCTCCGCAGTTGGTGAAGCAGGACGTCACGCAGCTCGAAGAGGTCCGCCCCGGCTTCGCGTTCGAGCCGGCCTATCGCGGCTGGACGACGAAGGACCGCACCGTCCCCGGCCACATCGGCAACCCGCGCCACGCGACGGCCGACAAGGGGGAGTACCTGTTCCAATCGTTCTCGGCGGGCGTCGTGAAGATGCTCGAACAGGTCATCGCCTGGGATGGCAAGAGTTGGGAGATGGCGTGAGGAGGAAGGGATTGATCATTGGTTATTATGGGGATTCACTTGACTCCACCGTCCCCCCAATCCGTAGTGATTGGGGATGGTGGAAGATTATCCGAGGACGCTGATGGAGTTCGGACAGCGGTTTGTCAGCGATGACGCCTGTCGCGAGTTCATCGAGTGATCTCCTTGCTCAAACGCTGGTTGCTGGGAACACATCAGGGGGCTGTCGGCCAGAATGACCTCGATTGTTATCTGGACGAGTTCACGTTCCGCTTCAACCGCCGAACCTCGAAGTCACACGGAAAACTCTTCTCTCGACTGGCTCAACAGGCGGTTCAAGTGGCCTGCGACTTTTCAAACAATCGCAAAAATACAATCCCTTGGGATCGGTGGAGTCAAGTAAATCCCCCGATCGGGCTTGTTGCGATTTGGCAACATCTCTCGATACGAAGTCACAGAGAATTTCCCGAAACTCGGACATCTCTCGCATGTTGCTTTTGAGCAACATTACCACAGAACCCAAGACGTGGCTTGATTGCTTCGCGCCGCAGCTTGCGGTACTTTCCGCCCCTCATTCACACGCGCCCGTAGCTCAATTGGATAGAGCGTCGGACTTCGGATCCGAAGGTTGGGGGTTCGACTCCCTCCGGGCGTACTATTTCTAACTCCTGCCGAATCCTGATCTTGGGATACCTGCCTGTGTCGGGCAGTGCGGCCAAAGTGCCTGCCA
>CAMAWN010000053.1 GCA_945861865.1 Candidatus Kuenenia stuttgartensis
CGTTGCTCGGACGGCTGAAGGAGATTCAGACGGCGTTCGCGGCCGTGGACCCGGTG
The DNA here is from genome assembly GCA_945861865.1 of Candidatus Kuenenia stuttgartensis. Lineage (GTDB taxonomy): Bacteria > Planctomycetota > Planctomycetia > Planctomycetales > Planctomycetaceae > SXKJ01. The sequence goes on from CAMAWN010000053.1 coordinate 57, forward strand.
ATTTGTTACTCGGTCAAGGCGAACTCGAATCTCAGCATCCTCAAGCTGATGCACGACGCCGGCAGCAGCTTTGACGTCGTCTCCGGCGGCGAGCTGTATCGCGTCAAGAAGGCCGGAGCCGACACCACGAAAGTCGTCTTCGCCGGAGTCGGCAAGACCGACGACGAGATCCGCCAGGCCCTCGAAGAACGCATCCTGATGTTCGACGTCGAGAGCGAAGCCGAGCTGGATGCTATCGCGGCGATCGCGCAGCAGATGGGAGTCGTCGCGCCGGTTGCCTTGCGGCTCAACCCGGACATCGACGGCAAGACGCACGCCAAGACCACGACCGGCAAGAAGGGGAACAAGTTCGGCATGGACATCGAACGGGCCGACGAACTCGCCGCGAAGACGCTGCGAACTCCCGGCTTGGCGATGAAGGGCATCCACATGCACATCGGCTCGCCGATCCTCACGACCGATCCGTATGCCCAGGCGGTCAAGAAAGCGATCGATGTCGTTCGCAGCTACCGAGCGGCCGGTCACGACATCAACTGGATGAACCTCGGCGGCGGCTTCGGCATCAGCTACCGCCAGAACGAAGGGCCGCCTGCTCAAGCATATGCCGACGTGATCGTCCCCGGCGTGAAGGAAGCCGATTGCCGACTGGCTCTCGAACCGGGCCGCTTCATCGTCGGCAACTCCGGCGTGCTGGTCAGCAAGGTGATCTACACGAAGCGCGAAGGGGGCAAGTTGTTCGTGATTCAAGACGGCGCGATGAACGATCTCGTGCGTCCTGCGATGTACGACTCGTTCCACCGCGTCTGGCCGGTCAATCCGCGAGTTGCCATGCCCGACAACGTCGAAGGTGAAATCGCTGGCTGCGAGAAGTCTGACGTTGTCGGCCCGATCTGCGAGTCGGGCGATTACTTCGCCAAGGACCGCTATCTCCCGCCGATGAATCGCGGCGAACTGCTTTGCACGTTCAGCGCCGGAGCCTACGGCACGGCGATGAGCAGCAATTACAACTCGCGCCCGCGAGCAGTCGAACTACTCATCGACGGCGACCAAGTCCAAGTCATCCGTCGCCGAGAGACCTACGAAGACCTCGTCACTGCGGAGTTGGTGTGAGCCATGACGAAGCCGAGTTTGGTGGTCGCCAGCCGCAACGCGAAGAAGCGGCGCGAGATTGAAGAGTTGCTTGCACCGCATCACATCGAAGTGCTGAGTGTCACTGATTTTCCCGATGTGCCGGAAGTCGTCGAAGACGGCGAGACCTTCGCCGCCAACGCCGCGAAGAAGGCGACACAGACCGCTCGGCATTTGAACTGTTGGGTGCTCGGCGAGGACAGCGGGCTGATGGTCGATGCCTTGAATGGTGCGCCGGGAGTTTATTCGGCTCGATTTAGTGGCGAAGGTGCAACGGACGAGAGGAACAACGCGAAGCTCATCGACGAGCTTGCCGACGTCCCGGATGAACGCCGCAGTGCGCAGTATCTCAGCCACGCGGCGATCTCTGATCCGACCGGCACGATTCGGCTGACTGTCGAGGCGACTTGCCGAGGCCGGATCATTCGCGAGCTGCGCGGCTCGAACGGATTCGGCTACGACCCGTACTTTTTGATTCCGGAATATCACCTCACGTTCGGTGAACTCAGTTCGACGGTGAAGCAGCATCTCAGCCACCGTGCTCGTGCGTTTGAGCGATTGGTCGTTCCGCTGATTCAGTTGCTGAAGTAGGTCAGCCTTCCCAGGCGGATTCGATGTGGATTCGACGCTGTGTGAAGTGTTCCGGTCAGGCTCGGAAGCCTGACCTACTCGTCACCGATCTCCAGCGATTCCATGCGGCGATACAGCACCGGCCGAGGAATGCCGAGAATCTTCGCGGCCAGTGTTTTGTTTCGCTTGGCTTTGATGAGCGCACGACGAATGAGGTCGCGTTCAATGGTGGCAAGATGTTCGTCCAACGGTGGAATCGGCGGTTCGTCGAGCGAGCGTTGCGGCGGTCCGACCGATTGAGCTTCCAGGCCCGCGCGGAAACGCAGTGGTAGGTCTGACACACCGATCACCGGCGCGGCGCAGTTCTGGCGAGCTTCCTGTACGACGAGAGCCAGTTCATCGAGATTGCCCGGCCAAGCGTACTCACGCAGTTGCGGCCAGACCGGATCGGAGAAACCTCCAATTTGTCGGTCCGCATTGCGATTCTGTGATTCGAGGAACGCTTGAGCCAACGGAATCAAATCGTTGCCGCGTTCTCGCAACGAGGGAACCTCGATGGTCAGCGTTGTGAGCAGGAAGAAAAACGCCGGGATCAATCGTTCGTCATCGACGGCGGCTGGAAGCTGTTCCGTGCTCGACGACATCAAGCGCGGCAACGGCATGCGCCGTGAGACGCTCGAATTCTCGGCCCCGTACTCCGTCAGCACTCGTTCCTGCAGGTCGCGCGGCAAGGCGTCCACGTCGGTCAGGAATAATGTTCGCGGCAACAACGCTCCGACGGCGACGTCTTCGGCCTCGGGATGCAGCAGTCGCTTCAGGGTTTGCAAAAGCGAGAGCGGTGACTGGCGGCAGTCGAGCGGCACGAACGAGCCGGCGTGTGCTTCGTCTGCCTGGTGAATGGCCCGTGCGAGATGCTCTTTGCCGGTGCCTCGCGGCCCGACGAAGTGAACCGGCACAGTCGTTCCGCGCGCGATGCTGACTTGCTCGAGCACTCGTCGCATCGCTGGACTACGGGCGATCACCGTTTTCAAGCCGTAACGCTGTCGCAGTGACCAGCGCAATGTTGAAAGTTCCGCGTGATATCGCAACGCGAGTGACATCGACTGCGTCGGTGGCAGAGTCGGCAACGGCGAGACGATCCCCAAGACGCTTGTGATGCGGTCATCACCTTCGCGGATCGGAATGAACCGAATGAGCTTTCCAATCGCCGGGCCAGATTTGCTGGGCATGTAGACCGGCACATCCAGTTCCTTTCCCGCCAAACTTTCGGGAGGAGGACACAAGGCCGTCGCCAGTTCACGAATCGATCGTGGATCCGCATCCGACGCGAACTCGACCATCTCGCCGACAATTTCGTCAGCAGTCCAGCCGGTCAGTTGCTCGCAACCGGCGTTGAAGTACAACATGCGGCGCGACGCCGAAACCAAGAATACGGGCGTCGCCGCCGATTTCAGCCACGATTCCAGCCGAGTCTTTTTCTTGCCGGTGCGTTCACGCATCGGGAGTCCTATCGAGTTCACGAACCTCAACCCGCTGGGAGGGCGAGGCTCCCGCCGAGCCAGGACGTCAATTAGACGATCAATGCTTCCGGCTCAGCGGGAGCTTCGCCCTCCCGCCATGCTCGCTGAGTGAAGTAGCATAGCGATCAGTCACGAAATCACTCGCACGGACGAGGCGACGGGATAGAATTTCGCCGTCCATTCTTGACCGGAGGCTGTCATGCCGGAATTTGATCGTTGGGTGCAGCGCTATGTGCGTCGGATCAGCGTCGGCGAATTCTTGCGTGACGCGGCCGAGTGGCTGGCGGGATTCTGTTTCGTGTTCGGAATCGCGGTGTTGGCGGTGAAACTGCGTTGGCCGAATCTCTGGCCGCATGTTTTGTGGTTGGTGGTTGCGAGCGTTCCTGTGACCGGCGTGGCATGGTGGCTGTCTCGGCGTCGGCGCTTGAGCCGGCAAGATGCGGTCGCGATGCTCGATCAAAAGTTAGCGGCGGGTGGATTGCTGATGACTTTAAGCGAGTTGCCCGGCGCGGCATGGAAGACGCGATTGCCGCAGCTCGAATCTCTTTGGCGGCGAGCGTTGCCGACGTTGCGCCCCGTCCGATTTGCGAGAGTGCTGATTCTGCCGATCGCTTTCGCGGTGGCCGCGTGCCTTGTGCCGCTGCGGGATATTCACGAACCGGTTGTGGAAGGTGCGATTGCTCAGCAGACGATGCAGCGGCTCGAAGAATTCATGCAGCAGCTTGAAGAGGCCGAGGTCATCAAACCGGAAGAGAAGGAGAGCGAGCAACTCAAAGAGGAGATGCAGAAGCTGGCCGACGAGACAAAAGAGCGTCCATTGACTCACGAGAAGTGGGAGACGGTCGATGCGCTGCAAGAGCGGCTGAAGGCGAAGCTCGAACACCAGTCGAATCTGATGTCACAAGCGGCGGACTCGCTGGCCGCTCTGAGCGAGGCGCTGAATCAACTCGGGCAGTCGGGCGAAACAAAACTTTCGGACGAGCAGTTGCAGCAGCTCGAAAAGGAAGTTGCGAAAGCGATGCAGGAGCTGGCGAAGAGCGGTTCGCTCGGAAAGCTGTCCCCCGCGTTGCAAGCCAAGCTTGGTGAGATGGCCAAATCCGGACAGTTCAAACTGCCGCAAGACGCTGCCGAGCGAGAAGCTCTGGCGGAAGAGTTGCAAAAGTTTCTCAACAAGGAATCGCTGAAGCTCGCCGAGTTGCGGGCCAAATGCGAGAAGTGCAACAACCCCGACTGCGAAGAATGCAAGAAGCCGGGCGGCACCTGACTGAGCTCCGGCAAGTATCTCGGTCGAGATGCAAAACTGCACAATCGAGCAGGAAAAGGCGGAGTGAACGAAGGCCCCGGTCACGCCGACCTCGAATTTGGCGACATGTCGAGCTCGCAGGGAACGAAGTTCAAGGAGACGATTCTTCCGCCGGGATATCTCGACAAACCGCGCGATGAAGTTTTGTCGGTCACTGCGGCCACTCCGGAGGTCAAGCCGGCGGAGGCTGCTCCGCGAAATGCGGCTCGGCCAAACGAAGCGGTCTCTGGCAACGAAGCCTGGAATCGCAACGTCCGTCCGCGACATCGCAACGCGGTGAAGAGTTATTTTTCAGAGAAGAAGTAGCATCTCGATTTCGACAACCGGAAAGCCCAACTTGCCAATGGACGCACCTGCCAAAGACCCGCTCCTGACGCCGTCCGAAGTGGCTGAAGCTCAGCAATTGCTGCAACGGCTGATCGACGGACTTGGTTCTGCGATCTTGGGACAACCGGAGTTGATCGAGCAGGTCGTCATCTGCCTGTTGGCTCGCGGGCACATCCTGCTGGAAGGCCTGCCGGGGCTGGGCAAGACCGAGTTAGTCAAATCGTTGTCAGCATTGCTGGGGCTGACTTCGCGGCGCGTGCAGTTCACTCCCGATTTGTTGCCCAGCGACATCATCGGATCGCCGATCCTCGAAGAGCAAAATGGCAAACGGAAACTGGTGTTTCATCTCGGCCCGATCTTTGCCAACCTCGTGCTGGCCGATGAAATCAACCGTGCGACTCCGAAGACGCAGTCCGCTCTCCTCGAAGCGATGCAGGAGCACCGCGTGACGGTGCTCGGCGAAACGCATCCGTTGCCGCAGCCGTTCTTCGTGCTCGCGACGCAAAACCCGATTGAATTGGAAGGGACATATCCGCTGCCGGAGGCTCAAGTCGATCGTTTCACATTCAAAATCAACGTGCATGGCGTCAGCAGCGAGACGTTGCAGCAGATCATCAGCACGCGGAAACGGGGTCAGCCTCCCGCATTGTCGGAGGTCATGTCGGCCGTCGAACTTTCTCGGTTGTTCGATTTGACCGACCGGGTTCATCTTCCCGAAGCGGTCTCGAATTACATCGCGCGGCTGGTCACAGCGACGCATCCGCAACGGCAGGACTCGCCCGACGAGGTCAAGAAGTTCGTGAAGTACGGAGCGTCGCCGCGTGCGGCGATCGCACTGGCAAACACCAGTCGCGCAGCCGCGCTCCTGGCCGGGAAGCCGAACGTGGGATTTCATGAAGTCCAAAAGGTGGCTCCACGCGTGCTCGGACACCGGCTGATCCTGGACTATTCCGCTCGTCTTGAAGGTTGGACGCCTCTCAAGATGGTCGAGCTACTGACCAGTCGAGTCGCCGAAGTGGCTCATCAGTTTCCTGCGGATGTGCGAGCATGACGAATCGCAAGAATTGGTCATTAGTCATTGGTCGTTGGTCATTGGTCATTGGACTGCTTTTGGCTGCTGCGCATTGCTCGGTCTTGCCGGCGCTGGCGTCTGGCGAGACGTTTTCGCTAGTCGGTCATGACTTGCAGATTGATGTCGATTCGCGCTGGGCCGGTTGTGGACAGGGCGGGTATTGCCCGGTGCGAGTGCGCGTGGTGAATCGCGGACCGACTCGCACGCTGACGTTTCGCATCGCCAAGTCGTACCAGTCGGTTGTCGGCGTGCGGCAGACAATCGAGGTTCCACAGAACGCGGCGTTGGCCATCACGCTGTCGATGCCGATGGTCAACTTCTCGAACAGCGCCGAATTCCGCGTCGAAGAGTCCGGTGGCGTTTTGGAGAACATGAAACACAGCGTCGGGCTGCCGGAGGCCAACGTCGCAGATTTGGGTCGCCCGGGCCTGTTGGTGGTGGCTCCCGGGGTTGTCGATTTACAAGCGTTTGAAGATGGCGCGACCACTTTTCGTCAAACCGCCGGCGGCACGAGCGCAGCCAGTACCAGTGGAGGCGGTTATCGAACTTCAAATTGCGTCGCGATCCCTGCCAACTCCTTGCCCAGTTCGTGGATCGACTACAGCGGCCTCGACATCGTTTCGATTCCTCTCAGTGAGTTGAACAAACTCCCCAAGGGAACCCGTGCGGCGCTGATTCAATGGGCGCGTTGCGGTGGGACATTGCTCGTGACGGCCGTCGGTGAAGTGGAGTCCGCGAGCGGCGCGTCTGCGATGTTGCTCGCCGGCGATTCGACTTCGACTGGTGCTTGGACATGGGCTGAGCCGCAGCTCGCCGACCGCGATGTCGCGCAGATCGTGCATCAGGATACCAGCGGAGGCGTGACCACCATCAGTACTCCGACCACTGGCCCTAGTGAGTGGTCGCGCGAGACGATGCCGTTTCGCGTGGCCGACGTCGGATTCGGCAAGCTGGTCCTATTTCGCAGCGAGCCGTTTCCGGGCACGGCTCAGGATTGGTTCTGGCTGCTGAAATCCGTGGGCGGCATGTCGCGTTGGGATTGGGGCAAACGGCACGGAGAGTCGGCTCGCATTGGGACGAGCGACTTCTTGCTCTTTCTCATTCCCGGCATTGGTGGCGTGCCGGTCGTGATGTTTCTGGTGCTGATCACGATCTTCGCCGTGGTGATTGGCCCGCTGAATTATTTCGTTCTGGCTCGCCGCAAGCAGCTCCACTTGCTGCTGCTGACGATTCCTGGCGTCGCGTTGATCACCAGTTTGCTGCTGTTTGGTTACACGATCGTCGCTCACGGTTTCAGCGTGAAGGCCCGTTGCCGCAGCCTGACGTTCATCGATCAAGCCGCGCAGTCGGCAGTGACGTTTGGTCGGCTCAGCCTGTATGCCGGACAAGCGCCCTCGGCAGGCATGCAATTCTCTCGCGACACAGCGGTGTACCCCATCTGGCCGGAAAACGAACAGTTTGAGTCGGGCCAAGTCGATTGGACCAACTCGCAGAATCTCACGTCGGGCTGGCTCCGTTCGCGGACACGCACGCAGTTTCTGACCGTTGGGCATCGCACCGAGCGTGGCCGATTGGAAGTGACCTCGCCAAGTGCCGGCAAACTGACGGTCGCGAACGGGTTTGAATGGGGCTTCGAACCCCTGGTCGTCGCCAACGAACAGGGCCGGTTGTTTGTCGGCAAGAATGTGCCGGCTGGAGCCAGCATCGACCTGCAACCCGCGACGGAAAAGGAATTGAAGGACGTCGCCACTGCGCTGCAACGGCATCCGCTGGAACTTCCGACCGGACTGGCGAATGCCGGATCTCCGACCGCAAATTTTTGGGGGCCTCCGCGGCCGATTCGAAGTGCGATTATTTACGGCTATGGATACGGCACGGCCAGTTGGCACCACCACGAGAGCTTGATGGAAATCGCGAGCGTACGACTTCGATCGGGTGCAGTCGTTCCAGGCGGCGTGCGTGCGGAGTCCTCGCCGGTTCCGCGCACTTTCTATGGATTGGCAACTCAAACGCCGCACATTGAACTGGGTGTTCTCAAAGTCTCGGAGATCAACAGCCTGCACACCGTCATGGGCCGGTGGTAATTCTGCGGTCAGCTTGCGTCCGGAGGGTTCTTCGTGGCCGCGTGCAATTGCACCACGACGCCATCCAAGAACGTGGCGAGACGCGCGGCGGCTGATGAGGCTTGCTCGCGCAATCGCCACATGTCTTTCGCGGCGGACGGACGCTTCCACAACGCTCCGATCGCCGCACCGAATCGCACGCTGCCAGTTGCGCCGACGATGCTCAGAATCTCCGGCGGCAAATCGGCTGAGAGATCGTCGCTGATCACGCGAACGGCCATGAATCGCGTTTTGTGCTGCCGAGCCACCTGTGCGACGGCGAGACTTTCCTGATCGACGGCGAGTGCCGCGTGTTGTTCGGCAAGTTGCCGTTTCCGTTCAACCGTGCGGACGATGTCGTCCGCCGTCAACAGCCGGCCGATGAACAGGCCGCGTGCAGGATCGGCTGGCATGTGCAGGTCGATCTGCAAACTCTGGCCGTGCTGATCGACGATGGAATCGGCGACGAGGATGGACCCCACCGGGATGTCGGCCTGCAAGGCTCCGGCGAATCCGCACGACAACAGCCAGCGCGGCGAGTGCCCTTCGATCATCGCTTGTGTCGCGCGGCGGGCTCGCGCGAAGCCCATGCCTGATTCGACGACGGCGATCCGAATGCCATCATAAAAGCCACCGCGGAACACGAAGTCGCCACCCGTGTACTTCTTCACTTTTTGGCAGCGGTCCAGGAACGCACCCAGTTCGATGGGCAACGCGCAGACGATTCCAATCTCGGCGTGAGCGAAGTCGGCGGCAGCGGGTTGTGAATCAGGCATCGGGGCCTTCGTTCAGCGAGTTGTTTTGGTCTGTTGGGCGGGAGCCTTCGCGAAAGCGTCGTGCTCACTCGGCGAGAGCACGCAGCGGAAGCCGCAATGAAACGCGCCGGACGACGGTTCCCCTTTCATACGGGCGGCGCAGCGATAGCCGAGACAATAATTCGCGTTGCACATGAATGAGCCGCCGCGCTGCACTCGTTTGGGCAAGCCCGGTTCGTTGGGGTCGAAACTATCGCGCGGCCCATGCGGATCGCGGCGCGGGCTGTCCGAGTAGTACTCCGGCTGATACCAGTCGGCGCACCATTCCCAAACATTGCCGGACATGTCGTGCAAGCCGTAGCCGTTCGGCCGAAACGTCTTCACTGGCGCGGTGAGTTCAAAGCCGTCGCGGACGTGGTGCTCTTCGGGAAACTCACCCTGCCAGATGTTGAGCGGCCATTGGTCGCTGTCTTGCAACTTGTCGCCCCAGGGATATTCCCGTTGTTGCAGCCCGCCGCGCGAGGCGTACTCGAACTCGGCTTCGGTCGGCAGCCTCTTGCCGGACCATTCGCAGTACGCCACCGCATCAGGCCACGCGATGTGAACCGCCGGATGATTGAGTTTGTCGGCGATGCTCGACTCCGGTCCGTGGGGATGCCGCCAGTTGGCTCCCTTCTGCAGCATCCAAACCGCATAGGGCCAATTGACGTTGCCTTGATTGTCTCGAAGTTGCTTCACCATTTCGCGGTCGAACTTGGGATTGAAGCAAATCGATCCGGGCACCAAATCTTCGTCCTTGATGAGGCTGACATCGGTGAGTCTCGCGAAGTCGTCGCGTGTCGGAGTCCGTTCGGCGATCGTGACATACCCGGTCGCGTCGGCGAATTGCTGGAACATGGCATTGGTGACTTCAGTGGCATCCATCCAGTAGCCGGAGAGTTCGACTGCATGGACCGGCTTTTCATCTTCTTTGCCGTCGCGACTGCCCATCAGGAATTTGCCATTGGGAATCCAGATCATTCCCGGCGGCGCAGGACGTGGCTCCTTCTCGACCGCGACAATTGGCTTGGCTGATTCGGCGGTGAGCGGCGGAGTCAACAGGCACCAAGACAGCACCGCACCGGAGAACAGCAAAGCGATCAGTGACAGAATCACACGTTGAGTCGGCATGAGTTCAATCCAGAGTCAGAAACCGTGACTTCGCTCGCCCATGATCGGCGATGGTCACTGCCTTCGACGGCAGGATACCAAGCCCAGTCACAGCTCGCACTCGCGGCGAATAATCAGGCGACAATTCGCGAGCTGTAGTAGTGGCACAACGCCACGGCGAACGCATCGGCCACGTCATGCGGTTCCAGCAGACGGTCTAAGCCGAGTTCCGTCTGGATGGCTCGTTGGATTTGATCTTTGCTGGCCTTGCCGCTGCCGGTGAGCAATTTTTTGACCTGTGTCGGTGTGTAATGCACGACGAGAATGCCGCGTTCGACGGCGGCCGACAAGATCGCGCCGCGGGCATGAGCCATCAGCAGCGCTGATTTCGGATTCTTGACCAGCGAGAAGACTTGCTCGATTGCCAGAATGGTCGGCTGGAATTCATCCAGCACCTCGCACAGTCCGGAAGCGATTTCATGCACACGCTCGGCGAGCGAGCGGCCGCGTGTGGACCGAATCACGCCCCCTTCAAGCAGCACCGGGCCTCGCGAAGATCGTTCCAGCAGAGCATAACCCGTCCGGTTCAAGCCCGGATCGATGCCCAAGAATCTTGGCGAGACACTCATCCGTGAGATTTCCATCGGCAGTCGAACTTAACTGCTGGTACTGCCGCTGCTACTACCACTGCCGGACCCCGGAGCCGACTTTGATTTGCCTTTGGCCGGAGCCTTCTTCGTCGCGGAAGACTTCTTATCTTTTTTCAGCGAATTACCGCCGCCCATACCAGACATCATCATTCCACCACTGCCCATCATCGAATTGGGGTCAGAACCTCCCATGAGTCCTTTCATATCGCCGCCGGCTTTGTCCTCTGCTGGACGATCCTTGAGCCGAGCACGAATTCCACGACGTTCATTCTCCACGATTCCTTCAGCGACGCTTCGCTCGTCCGTCGCGGTCTTGGTGTCCAGGATCGCCAATTGGCCGTAGCGATCGACGATCAAGGCTTTATCGGCGGTCGTCAATTGCTTCAATTTCTTGTCATCCAATTTCAAGTCCGCATGTTCGGCGGGATCAAACCCCGCCGTCGTCGGAGCCGCGGCGACATCTGCCAACAGGCTGCCGGTGAAGACTGGCACCTCTTCCTCTTTCAAGGTGTCGTTTGCCGGACGATAGACTTCGGTTTTCGGACATCGCCCGCCGATGAACTGCCCGAGTTGCAATTTGTCGACCTTGGCTGCGATTGTGGTGCCCGCTTCCGAGAACCACTGATACACGTCGATGTTCGCACTGGGCAGTCCAGTGTCCGTTGATCTCGATTTCTCCGCCTTCGTCAGAAAAATCCGTTGATCTTCGGGCACGAAGACGTGCGGAGTCGGTTCACTCCAGGGTGTGACGCGAATTTCGCCGGCTGCGATCGACTCGTCCACCAATTCCTCGACCGCCCGTTTGAAGTTTGGGTTGAGCAGCGTCAATCGCACGCGATACCGATACGCATTGCCGGGAGTGACTTGAAAATCGAAATAACGAAACAGCAAATACTTTGACATGCGACCGTTTCCTGTCCGGTCCATCTGTTCGGTGAGGCTATTCATTGCACCTCCCAATTCTTCCATACCCCCAGCACTGGAGAAACTTGGATTGAAGGACTGCATGCCGCCTGGTTGTTTCATCTGGCTGGACATGTCGCTGCTCATCCCAGGCATCTGGCTCGAAAAATGACTACGCAGCCCGCGAACATCATGTATTTTCGAGGCGAAGCCTTTCTTGGCAGTCTTGTCTTCCACCTTTTTCTTAGCAGCCTCATCCACCAACCGGTCGTTCAATTGAGCCTGAAGTTCCGCTTGTGCGTCGGTCAGCGTCTTGATGAGCGGATGTGACGCCCACTTGTTCCACTTGCCAATCACGCGTCGCGGCAACGGCATCGTGAAAACGCTGTCGGTGTACACGGGATCCACCAAGTCGGCATCGAATTCAATGCGGTCTAACAGATCGAGAGTGGCCTGCAGATCCACCTTTTCCCAAGGGCCGGACCAGGTCTTGTCACCGGCTTGGGCCACTTGTCGTTCCACCTCGAAATCCAAGAAGTTGACGCGGCCCGCCGCCTGTTGTTTCTGCTCGTGCATCGTCTTGACCAGCTCGTCCAACTGGTCGCCCAGGGGGAAAATGGCTCGGACAGCGACGAATCGATTGCCGCGAGTATTCAACGTCGGGGCACTCTGCGCCGACTTACCCATCATTGGGTTCATTCCACCGACACCACCACCAGCCATGTTTTTGTAGGAACTCGCGGAAGCTACAGGACCAGCGACTCCAGCACCGTCGTTGATCGTCGCCGCAGCGACGTCACCAGCGCCAGCTCCACCCCGCACGGTCGCATTATTTGTCGTTCCCTTGATGGCAAACTCATCGTCATCGTCGGAGGCGAGTTTCTTAGCAGCCTCGGATCCATCGATCGCGGTCGCCACCTGCGGTTGCGATTGTTCTGGAGGTGGTAGCTCGACGATCACCGCCTTTCCAAAGTCCGCGATGGTCTGAATCGGCGCGAGCCATTTCGGTTCGCTGATTTTGATTGCCGTGGGATACATGGGCCAGAACCAGTCGGTCGAATACTGGTAGCGTCCAGGCTCCAACGGCGACTGCAGGGTCTGCACCGCCTGCATAATTTCCGCCGGCTTGTATTTGTTCTGCTCTTCCAGAGTAAAAGTTGAGTTCTGGATGTTCCGCTCGCCAGCCTCGACTTTGTCCTGGAATTCCTTGGGCTGCTTGTCGTAGCGTCTCCAATCGGTGAATCCCAACTGAGTCAACACGAAGAGACCGATCACGCTGAGCAACAGCTTTTCGCCGTGATCGATGGCCGCTTGCTTGTAGTTCGTGCCCTTGATTTTTGCCAAAAAGTTTTTCATGACGGACTCTCTTTCCGTTGCGACCAATGAGTCACTGGCCGGAACGATTTCTGAGAATGAAGGACGGTGATCGAAGAGGGATCGTGCGTGGGTCGGGTACTACTTTGCCTCGGGTTCCGATTTGTTGGGTGCATCAGTCTTCGGTGGAGTTTTTTCGGCTGGAGGTTTGTCAGATTCGGATTCGGCCTTTTCCGGTTTGGCCGGTTCTGATTTCGGTGCGTCGGGGTCGTCTGGCTTCTTGGTTTCGTCTCCGGTGCCTTCCGCTGGTTCAGTCTTTGTTGGCTTTGAGTCTGTCGTGGCAGCCTCGCCCGTAGTTTCCACGGGCGAATTCAAATTCTCGGGACTCGTTGCCAACCCCGGTGCTGGAGACGCGGAATTTGGAGGTGCAGCTTGTCCTGCGTCGGCTGCCGCAGGAGGCGGCAAATACACGGTCCAAACTCCAAGGATTGCCACATGAGCCAAATTGGGATCAGCCATCGCCGCCGCGGAACCCGATCCGCTCGTTCCCGATCCCGAACGTCCTGTTGCTCCGCCCGGTGCCGATTTCCCAAAGCCCGATCCTGAACCTTCCTCTTCGGCAAAGCCCGCCGAGGCTGGTGCTGATGCCCCAGCGGCGTCGGCGCTGGAGGACGGCTTGAAACCACCGAAGCCAGTTCCACCTCCACCAGCCATGAGGCCACCGCCACCGCCACCAGCCATGAGGCCACCGCCGGAGGTGTTTCCAGAATCCGAATACCATACCTGATGCACACGAATGATCTCGACCGGGTACGGCGAGTTCATCAGTTCAGCGAGCAGGTCCGGTACCTTGCGATGATCCATGACCAGTTTGATGTAGAAGCCTCGTCGCTTGTACGGCTGATTTTCAACGAAGTCGATGTAGCGTTTGACATCGGGCTTTGTCCCGCCGCCGCCCGCGTTTCCATCAGCGGCACCGGACGGGTTAGAACTGAAATTCATGCCAGACGGATTGGTGCCAGCACCACCATCCAATGAAACGGCGAACTCCTCCGCCAAATTGATGTCTGACGACAGCGTGCTGGATTCGGTTTTTTGCCCGCCTCCAAAACCGCCCGTCATCATCCCACCACTCATGTCACTGCCGGCACTACTGGTCATTGAACCAGATGTCGCCGTGGCTGCTTCGCCCGTGGACTTCGTGCCGCCAAACAACTGGATTTTGACCAACTGTTTGATGAACGCGTCTCCTTGCGAAATCCCATTCGCATTCATTCGCCGGATCGCGTGGAGCAATTCCGTTTGCAGCCAGATGTCTTCTTGAGCATTCCAGATGTCCAAAAACGACGGTTCAAAATTCTCCGAACCCATCTTGCTGGACTGATGCAGATCCGCCATCGCGAAGGCGACCTTGCGACGCTTGTCCGAGTCACGAAGGTTGGTGCCATCGTCCAGGGGATCCACGATTTCCCAAAGAGCACGGATCTGCGATCGGTAGCTCTGAGGATACTTGTAGAGGATTTGATCCCCTTTTTGCTCCTCCGTCAGGTTCTGGAAGTATCCGGCCTTTGCCATGATCGGAGCGATGTCTTTCGGCCAAGACATGCGCTCTTTCTGCTTCGCCCACAGTTCCTGATTCGCGCGGATGTTGTGCTGACGTTGTTGTTCGTTGATGACGTTCAACCGCTGAGTCCAGGAGTCATTGGGGACTCCAACTCCTTGCGGAATGCTGGTGAACGAACCATCCAGTTTCTTCCAGCGTTCGTCGATCGCGGCGGCGAGCTTTCCTTTGGTCATGACGTAGCCGACCAGCGGCATGATCAAGACGACGGAAAACAGAATCCAAAACTTCTGAGCGAGAATCGGCTTGAGCTTATCCATGGCAACCTCGATTTGGCTGAGTCATTTGCACAGTGATCTCGTCGGTCAAATTCTCGAAAAGTCTACTTCCCGGGGACAGAAGGAGTGGTCGTCGTCGGAGTCGCTGGATTCGGCGATGCGGCGGGAGTCACTGGATTCACGGTCGTCGTGTTGTTTGTGGCATCTGCCGGCCCCTCGGCAGCTCCCGCCTTCAGCGGATCGACGTCGGGGCGCTTGCCAACTTCCGTCGGAATCCAAATGAATTGAATCGTGAATTCCGTCCGATCGATCACCTTCAACTCTTCGGTGTCCTTGCTCTGCCCATCGACCCCACCCAACGTGGCTGTCGGCGACGGGGCCCCGCCGGTTTTGGAACGACCGCCCAACGGTCCAAACCCCGCTGCACCACCTGTCTTCGTTGTTGCCGCACCTTTTTTCTTCCCCTTCGGAAAGTAGTTGTACGACTTTGGGCCATCTGCCTTGAAGACCGCATGTGTAATCCCCAATTTTCGAACGGGAACCGGTTGTGGCGTTCCTGGCTGTTGAACGTCAAACTTTTGAAAGTTGCTCAGGACGTAGTTCTTTACGTAGGGCTGACGCTGCTTGGTTTCGTCGTTGGGATCGTTGCGAAAGTGCTCGCCCGAAAGGGTGAAGACGTACCCGGCCGCGCTCGGCGGCGGCTTCTCTTGGTCCTGCTTCAGCATCGACATGTAGACGCCACCGGTCTTCCCTTTCGCCTCCAACTCCGTAATCCACTTCGACACGTCGGCATATTTTTTGGCCGTGACGCTCTTGATGTTGACTCGGTTCTTGAGCCAGATGTCGTCGAGGTCCTGTTCGTTCCCCGTGTCACGCGGCAGGCATTCGTTGATCGCGCGATAAACTTCCAACCACATCTCTCGCGATTCAATCGCCGTCACCAGCTTCTCACCGTCCCCTTTGGCCGTCTCGAACGCGGTCTTGGCGTCACCAAACTTTTTCTGGTGGCTGCCTTCAAGTTCTTTGAGTGCGGCGACTTTTTTCTCGACTTCACCGAATTTGGATTCGCTGACGGAATTGGCCACGTTGCTGTAGCCTGCCGTGGACATTGCCAAACCGAACAGCAGGCTGGCTGCGGTCGCCACGGCCCACGGTTTCTTGCGACGAATCTTGCGAGCGGTCGCGATCTCGGCCGGCAGCAGCGTCGTGTGAATGCGGGTGAGTTTCAGGGCTTGCAGAGCCAGGCCATACGGCACCACGAAGCTGAGTACGTTTTCCTGGAACAGCGGAGCGTTGAGCACGGTGTCGCCGACCAAAGCCTGGAAGTTGTCGACTCGTTCGACTTCGTATTGCAGGTTCTGTTGCAAGAATTTCTGCAAACCGGCGAGTTTGAAGCCGTTGCCAGCTCCGACAATCTTTGTGATTTTCGCGTCGCGATTGACGCTCGAAAAATAGCCGATCGAGCGTTGAATTTCCGAGACGTAGTCATTGAACACTGGTCGCAGAGCTTGGAAGACGGCGCGCGGGTCGGGAGCTTTCGTTGCGTTGCACTTGAGATGCTCGGCCTTGGCGAACGTCAGCTTCATTTCTTTCGTCAGCGCGCGAGTGAAGTGGTTGCCGCCAATAGGCACGTTGCGAATCCAGATCTTATTGCCGTTGGTGACCAGCAGCGTCGTGTTGTCCGTGCCCATGTCGAGCACGATCATGTATTCGCCGTCGTCGGAAAGTTCCTGACCGGGGCGCAGGCCGATCTGATCAAAACACAGGAAGTTGTGCATTGCCAGCGGCGCGATCTGCACCAATTCGACTTCCATTTTGTTGTTCACGTACGGCTTGATCGCGGAGTAGATGCCTTCCTTTTTCATCGCGAACAGGCCGACTTCGGCACCCAGCATGAAGCCACTTTCCTCGATACCGCCGCCGAGCGTCTGGTAGTCCCAAATCACGTCTTCCAGTGCGAATGGAATCTGTTGTTTGGCTTCGTAACGGACGATCTCGTCCACCCGGCTCGATTCAACGGGCGGAAGCTGAATGAATCGCGTCAGGGCCGACTGGCCGGGAACGCTGATCGCGATCAAGTCCCCCTTGATCTCGTTGCGAGAGAGGAACGTGCTGAGTGCAGTCTGAATCAATTCATCAGGCACTGCGTCGGGCTGGCTGAGAATCTTGGCGTGCGGGATGTAATCAAACGCGACGGCGATCACTTGGTTGGCTGCGTCGGCGTAGCGTAGACGCAGTGCCTTGAGGCCGGCCTGCCCGATATCAATGCCCCAAACGGACTGATTTTCCGCCATGGAAGTCACCCTGAAATGCTAAGTGGTTTCGATCGCGGTTTGACGTGTGCGTTCTACCACGAAGTCTTGAAATGATTTCGAGTTCCGCGCAGTCCATCGCTGCCTAAACTTGAGTTTGACACGCAAACGTCCAACCGGCAGCAGACTATCAGAGGCTTTTTCAAGCCGTCAACCAAGAACCTTGTGCCGACTGGTGTTCCGCGCACAGACGTCAGACACGACACCCTCCCAGACGGTTCCCAAGAATTTGAAAATCGAACCTCATTGGGAACCGCACCCGGACACTCTCATTTTCGCGCCGACCGTTTAACATCCCGTCCCATGTGGGGTACGTTTTCAACGTGCCCGTCCTGAAAAGGCAGGTTGAAAACCTGCCCCACGAGAGACCGCAAACTCCCATGCTCAACGACGTTGTCATTCTGATTCCCTGCCACAGTTTGGAGGATTTCCCCACGGATTTAGGGGAAAAGCCGGCTGAGGGGATCCTCAATGCCTTCACGGTCGCGTGGCATCCGTGGGTGCTGGCTCAGACCCGATCACTCCCTGGCTGGCACCGGGCGGACAGTCCTCCGGAACCGTCTGCCGGCCGGCTGATTCTCGTCCCAACCGCCTGCGATGACCGATTAGAGTCCGATTGGATCGGTCGTCAGCGAGATGCCGGTTCGTTCGTCGTTTCCGGAATTTACAAGCGGGACGAACTGCTGATCGAGGTTTTGGCGGCGGCTCGCGATTGGACTCCGCCGCAGCAGTCCGCAGACGGCAGTTCGACGCCGCTGGTCGGTGAGACTCCCAGCGGAACGGTGCCCGGTGCCGCCGTCAGCTCGCCGGAACAACTCGATCCGGAACTCGTCGCCGACTTCCTCGCGCTCGGAACAACCCACTTGCTGGTGGAGTTGCTGTCTCGGCAAATGCACTACTTCGGCGAGATCGACGAGATGCGTCTGCGACGTGAAGCCGTCGAAGCGGCTGAAGCCTTGGTCGCCGGCCGGTTGGACGACGTGAGGCAACGACTCGCGAATTGCTTCGAGGCGCTGCATGAAGCTCGTGAGCGGTTCTATCCGACCGATGCGTACTTGCTCGACATGTGCCTGTTGATACCGAGCATGGCCGACGACAAACTGCTGCCGCTACTGACGGACAGCAAGCCGATGAGTTTCTTGATGACGGCTCGCGACGCCGACGAAATCGCGAGAGACAAGCCCGAGATCGCCAAGCTGCTGCGCGAGGCCGTGCAGCGTGAAACGGTTGAAATTCTTGGCGGCGAGTGGTCCGAGATGCCGTCCCCGTTGCTGCCGCTCGAATCGATCCTGCACGACATCCGCCGCGGCCGAGCGACGTACCAACGACTCTTTCGCAAAGAGCCGACCACCTGGGCACGCCGACGATTCGGGCTGCATCCGTTGCTGCCGCAGATTCTCACAAAGTTCGGTTACTCGGCGACGTGTCACTTCTTGCTCGACGACGGCATTTATCCGGACGCTGAGAACAGCAAGCTGCGGTGGGAGGGCTGTGACAACACGACGATTGATGCGATCTCGCGTTTGCCGCTCGCGGCCGACAGTGCGACCAGCTACTTGCGATTGCCGCAGCGCCTGGCCGAATCGATGAACCAAGATCAGGGAGCGGGCTTGATCATCGCGCGCTGGCCTGACGTGCGCAGTCCGTTCTTTGCGGACTTGCTGCGCAGCGTGAAGTACTCTCCGGTGATCGGTCGCTTCGCGACATTTCGCGAGTTCTTCGAACGCACCGATGCGCCGATGCGGCACTCGCGCTACGAAGCGGGCGAGTACCTGGCTCCGTTCCTGACTCGCAGCGTTGCCGCACGCGAGGCCGATCCCATCAGCCGCTACGGAAATCATTTCGATCGACGCCAACGCTTCGATTCCGCCTTGTGGCTCCGCAGTATCGCGGCGGTCCTGCGCGGGCGACGGTTGCACGAGATTGACTGCTCAAATGCGGAACAATTGGTGGACGATGCCGGTCCCGACGTGGGGCAGGTTTCCAAACAGCCCGTGTCAGATGATGCAAACGTCACGGCTGAGCAGGTTGAAAACCTGCCCCACGAACGTGCCCTCTCCGAACTTGCCGCTGCGAGTCAGTGCGAACTCGCTCAAACGATTTTGCACGGCACGACCGAAAAAACGCCTGGCGTGTTGATCGTCAATCCGTTGTCGTTCACGCGGCGCGTGCCGGTCGCGTGGCCGAGCAACCTCGCGCTGCCGGCACACGGCGGTGCGGTGAAAGGGGTGTTCGAGAACGAGTCTGCTCGACAAACACTTGTCGAAATTCCGGGTTGCGGATTCGTCTGGCTACCAACGTCGAGCGGCGGCCGAGCAGCGAAAGGAGCGGGCGACGAAAACCTCAAGACGCCGCTCGTCGAGAACAACGTCCTTCGCAACGAATTCTTTGAAGTTCACATCAGCCCGAAGACTGGCGGCATCCAACGGCTGAAGGAATACGGTCGCAAACCCAATCGGCTCAGCCAGCAGTTGGCGTTTCGATTCCCGCGCGAGCGAGCGATCACCGTCACTGACGATGACCGCGAGTTCGAGGAGAAGTCCTTCTATTCCGACTCGCGCTGTCACGGCGTCGAGGTCATCAGTCGCGGCCCGTGGCTCGGCGAAGTGCGGACCACCGGCGAGATCTTCGATCAAAAAACCGATGCGGTGCTGGCGACGTTTCGACAAACATTTCGCCTGTGGCGAGGCCGCCGCGTGCTGGACATCGACATCGAACTCGACTCGGTCAAGATGCCAGACGGTGAGCCGTGGACGAATTACTTCGGCGTCCGCTGGGCGTGGCTGGACAGTACCGCCGCACTGACTCGATCCGTTTTGGGAACGGCACAGCCGGTCGGGCAGGACCGATTTGAAAGTCCGCACTACATCGAGATCGCGGACGACGACACACGCACGACGATCATCACTCACGGCTTGCCGTTTCACCGCAAGATCGGGCGGCGGATGTGTGACTCGCTGCTGATTGTCGAAGGGGAAACTCGAAGACAGTTCCAATTTTCGATCGCGTTCGAGCAGCCGTATCCGCTGCAAGCAGCGATCGACTCGATGACGCCAGCCGTGGTGATCCCGACCGAGATTGGTCCGCCGCGCTGCGGCACGACCGGCTGGTTTCTGCATGTCGATGCTCCGAATGTGCAGCTCACGCGGCTGACTGACTTGATGGACGAGCCTCGCAGTGACACCGCTGCCTGGGATATTTTGGATTCGATTTCTCCGCCAGTCGGCAGCGGCTACGCAGTGCGCTTGCAAGAAACCGAAGGGCGGCGACAGAGTGTTGCTCTGCGATGCTTCCGCACGCCGTTGTCGGTTCGGCTGCGGGATTTCACCGGCCGCACGACCGGACAGCCGAGAATCGACGGCGACGTCGTGCGGTTGGAATTGTCCCCGTTTGAAATCGCCGACCTGGAATTACGATTTGATCCGCCAAGCCCAGTTCCCGAAGAGTCGCCACCTCTGACCTCTGACCTCTGACCTCTGACCTCTGGATTTCTGATGATTGTGACCATCGACGGCCCCGCGGGATCGGGAAAGAGCACTGCGGCTCGCGGACTCGCGCAGCGGTTGCAGTTTGATTTTCTCGACACCGGAGCGATGTACCGTGCGGTGGCGTGGCAATGCCTGCAACGGTCGATCGACCTGCACGACGAGTCTGCCGTCGCTGCGTGTACTCACGCGATGCCGCTGCGATTGGAGCAACAGCACGTCTTCGTCGATGGCTGCGATGTGACTGCTGAGGTTCGCCACCCGGACATTTCTCGTGGCAGTTCGATCGTAGCCTCGAACCCGGCTGTGCGCCGCGAGCTGGCCGCTCGGCAGCGTGAATTCGCGAGCGGGCGCAACGTCGTCACCGAAGGTCGCGATCAAGGCACCGCCGTCTTCCCGAACGCCGAGTGCAAGTTTTACGTCACCGCAAACGCCGAAGAACGGGCTGCTCGCCGACAGCGCGAATTGCTCGAACGCCACGAGCAGACCGTGCCGCTCGACGACATTTTGACTCAGATTCGCGAGCGGGATGCCCGTGATAAAACCCGCGTCATCGACCCACTCCGAGCCGCTGACGACGCGATCCGCGTGGATACGTCCGGCGTCACTCCGGAAGCCGTGTTGGATCGCCTGGAAAGTCTCGTGCGCGAACGAATGGCTCGCGCGAATCCGTAGACCGGACGCCGACGTCCGCGCTACGAATGCAGGAACCGCAATTTTGCAGTCGCCTCGATTCACATCCCGACAAACGCAACTCGGCACGCTGCTGTTTGCGACGGGATTCGGTGCGCTGGCGCTGTCCGCGTGGGACAATTCTTCCGGATTGCCGTTTCCCATGCCGGCCTTCTGGCACAACCAGCGGGCACTGTGTTTGTTGATCGCGCTCGGCATCGCGGCGTTCGGTTTGTTTGTGCTCGTGAATGGCCCGACGGCGGCCGATGAGCGGCGCGGTACTTCTTGGAAGCCAACTCGGCCGGGCCGCAGATTCCGTTCGTTGATCGTCTATTCGCGTGACGGTTGTCACCTCTGCGATGAGTCGATCGAGTTGCTGCAAAGATATTCGGCCTGTCTGCCGCCGATTCAAGAAATCGACATCGACGCCGATCCCGACTTGCAGAAGCGCTTCGATACCGAGGTTCCGGTCGTCGAGTTCGATAGCAAGATCCGTTTCAAAGGGCGAGTCTCCGAGTTGCTGCTGCGACGCTTGATCGAAGGGACTCCGCCGGAATGACGACGACGTTTGGCATGTTCGTGAAAGCTCCGAACCCCGGCCACGTGAAGACTCGGCTGGCGGCGACGATCGGCGACGTGGAGGCCGCCGAGTTGTACCGAGCTTTCCTGAGCGACTTGATCGAGCGCTTCCGTCGAACGGGCGAACGGCGTGTGCTGGCCTACTCGCCCGCTGACGACCTGACCCGTGAAGTCTTCAATCAGTTGTCGGTTGGAGACTACGAACTCTGGCCGCAACCAGACGCAGACCTCGGCACTCGAATGCGAATGTTCTTTGAGGCGTTTGGGCCGGAGCCGGTCGTGCTCATCGGGTCTGATAGTCCGACGTTGCCCGGCGAGTTCCCCGCAACCGCGTTGGAATTGCTGCAACGCTCGGACGTCGTGCTCGGTCCCGCGACCGATGGCGGTCTGTATTTGATTGGGCTGAACGAACGCCGAAGAACCTGGCCGATCTTTGAAGACATCGACTGGAGCACGCCGCGAGTTCTGCATCAAGTGATGCAGCGTCTCGATCAGGAACAAGCGCGCGTGGCGGTGCTGCCTCCCTGGTATGACATCGACGAACCGGCCGACCTCGATTTTCTGCGAGGTCATTTGTTGGCTTTGCGATTCTCCCAGGAACAACTTGCGACCGACGCTGCGGCGACCCGTTCTGCCTTGGAACCCCTGTCGGCGTTGGATGTTCTCACTGACAGACGCTGACTATACTGCCGCCCGTCTGTAGCCCTTCGCGATCGTCGTTTGGCACTTCTGCGACCCAGCACGAGGCGCCAGCGAGTGATTGTTCGAGAGTTGCCACTCGCTGGCGCGTCGTGCTGGAGTCGCGAGCAAGTTTCGTGCAGAGAGTTTCCGAATGCCGATTCCCACTTCATCACCGACCACGCCGTCGAAGATCTTGATCGCCGACGACAACGAGCAGAATCGCGAGTTGCTCGAAGCGTATTTGTCCGACGGTGCCCACGAAATTGAGATGTCTTTCGATGGCCCCAGCACGCTGGAGAAGATCAAAACCTTCCAGCCGGACATCGTGTTGCTGGACATCATGATGCCGAAGCTCAGCGGCTACGAAGTTTGCCAGCGGATGAAGGCCGACAAGACGACGCACGACATTCCGATCCTAATGGTCACCGCGCTGAACGAAATGGGTGACATCGAAAAAGCGGTCGCGGCCGGCTGCGATGACTTTCTCACGAAGCCGGTCCATCGGCTGGAGCTGACAACTCGCGTGCGGTCGCTGCTGCGAGTGCGGCATTTGACCAACGAACGCGACCGGCTACTGGCCTATCTGGCTGAGGTCGAAGCCGCACTCGGGCCGGGCGGGGTTCACAAGCGATGAATGCCCCGGAGTCTGTGGGCTTGAGCGACAAACCGCTCTGTGCCGTCGTGCTGAAGCCGCGACACGCGCTCCCCTTTTTCAAACATCATCCGTGGGTGTTCGCAGGCGCGATTCGCGATGTGCGCGGCGATCCGCAACCCGGAGACGAAGTCGAGCTGCGATCTCACGAAGGCGAATTCATCGCCCACGGAGTGTTCAATTCGCACAGTCAGATTCGTGTGCGGCTCTTTTCCTGGGACGAGGCCGCTCGGCTGGACCGAGAGTTCTGGAAGACACGATTGCAGTCGGCCCTGCAATTGCGACACGGATTGTTCGGCGAGAGCCACGACGTCACCGCGTATCGCCTGGTCAACAGCGAGGCCGACGGAATGTCGGGACTGACCGTTGATCGCTACGACCGTTGGCTCAGCGTGCAGTTCACCAGTTTGGCGCTGGCGAGCCGCCGGGAGTTGCTGCTCGAATTGCTCCGCGAGCTGACTCAGCCGGCAGGGATCGTCCTGCGCACCGAAAAGGGAATGCAGTCGGCCGAGGGTATTGAGGTTGCCGATGGCCTGCTGTGGGGCGAGCCGCCGCCGAGGCCGTTGATTTTCCGCGAGCACGATTTGCAGTGGGAGGCGGACCTGACCGAAGGCCAAAAGACCGGCGGCTACTTGGATCAGCGAGACAATCACCGAGCGTTGCAGCGGTACGTCGCCGGGCATCGAGTGCTCGATGTCTTCTGTTACGCGGGCGGCTTCGGTATCGCGGCTCTGGCTGGAGGCGGCGCGAAGGAAGTCTTGGCGATTGATTCCTCCGAAGGGGCGTTGCAGATTGCTCAACGCAACGCCGAACGCAACGGGGTCGCCGATCGCTGGCGAGCGGAACGATCCGATGGTTTCAAAGCTCTCGAAAAGTTGCGCGATGCTGGCGAGCAATTCGACACGGTGGTGCTCGATCCGCCGAAGCTGACTCGCACCCGCGCCGCGCTGCCACAAGCGCTGCGAGCCTATCACAGTCTCAATCAATTGGCGGTGTCGGTTCTGAGGCCGGGCGGGTTGCTGGTGACGTGCAGTTGCTCGGGAATGGTGACGCGCCAAGACTTCGAGCAGTTGCTGGTCGACGTTGCGATTCAATCGGGCCGCGACATTCGCATCTTGGAGTCACGCGGAGCCGCACCGGATCATCCGATCTCGCCGTTCTGCCCGGAGAACGATTACCTCAAGTGCTACTTCTGCCATGTGTCGTAATCCGTAGGCCACCAATTCCGCTCCAGAACGATTGGTGGCCCTGCGATTTTGCAGATCACGTTCCCTTCAGCATGTCCTCCGGTACATCGTGCGCGATGCACGCGACACAATCGCCCTGAGCGACCATCGACGGGCCGCGACAGCCGATGAGCACTCCGCCGGTCGGTGCGATCACGGGCACCGGTTCGCGTTCCGGTCGTTCGATGAAGTGGATCAGGCCGACGACTTCGTTGGCGACGACGTCTTGCCCCAACGCAGCGACGTTTTCGTACAAGCCCGACTCCGGCGCGAAGCGGTAATCATCGCGATGCAGCGCCTGCACCCAGCGTGCCGGCGGGATGCCGCGCTGTTGCCGAGTTCGCTGCTCGCCGTTGACTGCTCCGAAATGCACCAATACTTGCCGCAGGCCGCTTTGGGTCAGCTTGTGAACCGCCGTCGTGACCGGTTCGCCGCCCCCCATCTCGGTCGTGATGACGATCTTGCCTTGCCGCTCGGCCTCGACCGGCAGCAGTCCGGTGCCGGCGATGTCGGCGTACAGGAAACAAAATTCCGAACCCCAGGCTTCTGTGCCGGCCAGCATTTGGCGTCGCTGTTCGAGATCCGGCACCAAGTGCATGTGAGCACACGGCACGAAGTCCATGCTCCGTCCGCCGGTGTGGATGTCGATCACGATGTCCGCCATCGGAAACAGCACGGTCGTCAGATAGTGAGCCAGCATCTCGGACGGCGTGCCGGTTGGATTCCCCGGAAAGCAGCGATTGAAATTCTTGCCGTCCAGCGGCGACAGCCGAGTCATCGCCTTCGACCCCGGCATCGTCAGGCACGGAATCAAAATGAGTCGGCCGCGCACGTCGGACTCTTGCAGTTCGCGGCAGAGCTTGAGGATCGCGACTTGGCCGGGATACTCGTCGCCGTGATTCCCGGCCATTGCCAAGACGGTCGGCCCGTCGTGATCGGTGTCGCGAACTCCGTCGCCATCTTTGTCCGAGTACCGATCGCCGTTTTGGATCACGGTGATCGGCACCATCAGGTTCGCCCAACCACCGAGGTTGTACGAGTACGGAATGCACAGTTGCCCGTGCTGCTTGCCCGGCTTGTCGAAGTCCACGGTCGAATGAATTTGCGTGTCAGCCATGTTGATTCCTGAATCAGAGTTGTCGTGAGTCTGCGAACGGTCTATTTGTAAAGCTGATCGCCAATCGTCGAAAGGAGCCTCGCACCTTGCCTTCGCAAGTCGTCATTCACTTTTGCCGCACTTGCGGTTTCGACAGACCCGCAGAACAGATCGCCGAGGCGCTGCGCCGTGAATTGGGCCTGACGGTCGAATGTCGTCCCGGTTTCTGGGGCTGCTTCCGCATCGCACGGGATGGACAAGAACTGTTCAATCGCTGGAAGACTCGCGGTTGGCTCGGCCGATTGGGTTGCGGACGCACGCCGACGCCCGGAGAAATCATCGAGTTGCTGCGGACGACGTCGGAAATCCGTGTTTGATCCGTGAAATCCGTGGCCTCGGTGGTCTATCATTCTGACCTTCCGAAATTCCTGCCAACGGCCAGATACCCATCAACATGCGGAACCGAAATCACTTTTTGACTGGTCTCGTCTTGGGCCTGCTGCCCGCTTTTGCGGTGGCCGCCGATGAACCGACCGGAATCGAGTTCTTCGAGAAGAAGATTCGGCCGATTCTCGTGCAGCATTGCTACGAATGCCACTCGGCCGACGCGAAGGCGCTGAAGGCGGGCCTGCTGCTCGACAGCCGCGACGGCTGGAAACAGGGGGGCGACTCCGGGCCGGCGATCGTGCCGGGCAAACCCCAAGAGAGTCTGCTCATTCAAGCTTTGAAATACGAAGATGGAATGGAGATGCCGCCGAAGGGCAAACTGCCGGACGAGGTCGTTGCGGACTTCGTGAAGTGGATCGAGCAAGGTGCTCCCGATCCGCGCAAGGCACCGGCGAAGGCGCTGGCTCGGCGCGAGATCGACATCGAGGCTGGCAAGCAATTCTGGTGCTTCAAGCCGATTGCTTCGCCGATTCCGCCGGGCGTGAAAAATGTCTCGTGGCCAAGCACAGACCTCGACCGTTTCATTCTCGCCAAGCAAGAGGCCGCGGGGATTCGTCCTGTCGGAGACGCCGATCGAGGGACGTGGCTACGGCGCGTCTCGTTCGACTTGATCGGCCTGCCGCCGACGCCGGCCGAGATCGACGACTTCATTGCGGATTCGTCGCCGGATGTTCGCGAGCAAGTCGTCAATCGTCTGTTGGCGTCGCCGCACTTCGGCGAGCGTTGGGGCCGGCATTGGCTGGACATCGCCCGCTTCGCGGAATCGAGCGGCGGCGGTCGGTCGATGATTTTTCCCGAGGCCTGGCGGTATCGCGATTATGCGATCCGTTCGTTCAACGACGACAAACCGTTTGATCGCTTTGTGCTGGAACAGCTCGCCGGAGACTTGTTGCCGTTCGATTCTCCGCAGCAACAAGCAGAACAACTCGTCGCGACGGCGCTGCTGGCGCTCGGCCCGACAAACTACGAAGAGCAAGACAAGCAGGCGTTGGAATTCGACGTCGTCGACGAGCAGATCGACACGCTGGGAAAAGGATTGCTCGGCATGACGATCGGATGTGCCCGCTGCCATGATCACAAGTTTGATCCGATCCCGCAGCGCGACTATTACGCACTGGCCGGCATCTTCCGCAGCACACACTTGCTCGATCACGACAACGTCTCGAAGTGGATTGAACGTCCGCTGCCAACGTCGGCCGAACAATCCGCCGCCGTCAAGCAGCACGAAGTCGCCGTCACGGATCTCAAGAAACAGATTGACTCCGCGAAGGCTGAAGAGAAACGCCTCGCCTCGGCCAAGAAGAACGTGGCCGGCGAGGATGACGACTCGCCCGGCACTCCACGCGGGCCGATTGAACTCAAGGCGTTCACGGGCATCGTGCTGGATGACTCGGATGCGAAGAAGGTCGGCGACTGGACGAACTCGCAATTCAGCCGGCACTACATCGGCGACGGCTATTCGCACGACGGCAACAAAGACAAAGGTCAAAAGACGCTGACTTTCACTCCCACCGTCCCGAAGGCCGGTGTGTACGAAGTACGATTGGCATACAACGCAGGCGACAGTCGAGCGACAAACGTGCCGATCGAGATTCTGGACCTCGATGGCGAACACGACCTCAAGATCAACCAGCGAGTCGCTCCGCCGATTGACCACCGTTTCGTGTCGCTGGGAAAATTCCGCTTTGACGAGTCGGGGCAGTGGTACGTCCTCATCAGCAACGAGGGCACCGACGGTCACGTCATCGTCGATGCCCTGCAACTGCTGCCGGCCGAAAGCCGAGAGCCGAAAGCCGAAAGCCGAGAGCCGAAAGCCGAAAGCCGCCAACCGAAACCCGTCGCTGCCAAACCCGCTCCCGTGAAATCGGCCGACCTCAAAGACCTCAAAGACCTCGAAAAGCAACTCAAAGAACTCAACGACCGTGCCCCGTACCGCCCGATGGCGATGTCGCTCGAAGAGGCCAAGCAACTCGAAGACACCAACATCCGCATCCGCGGCAACGTCCACTCGAAGGGTGACAAAGTCCCGCGCGGTTTCTTGCAAGTCGCCAGCTACGGTTCGCCGGCTCAGCCCGCAGCGAAGGAAAGCGGACGTCGTGAGTTGTCCGAGTGGATCACCAGTCCGACGAACCCGCTGACCGCTCGCGTGCTGAGCAATCGCGTTTGGCATCATCTGTTCGGAGTCGGCTTAGTTCGCACCGTGGATAACTTCGGCACAACCGGCGAAACGCCGTCGCATCCGGAATTGCTCGATCATCTCGCGACGCGATTGATGAATCACGGCTGGTCGGTGAAGTCGTTAGTCCGCGAGATCGTGCTGTCGCGGACGTACGGGCTGACAAGTCAATCGGAAATTTCAAATCTCAAATCTCAAATCTCGGCCGATCCCGAGAACCGTCTGTTGTGGCGACAGAACCGCCGCCGACTCACTGCGGAGGCGATTCGGGACGCGATGCTGCTGACCAGCGATTCGCTCGACCGTACGATGCTGGGCCGCACGCTCCGCAACCCGAAGCAGGACGGCCCGAACGCGAACATCGGCGAGATGACCTACGTCTTCGATGACTCACGCCGTAGCGTCTACACGCCGATCCTGCGAAACCGCCTGCTGGAACTGTTCGAAGCGTTCGACTTCGCCGATCCGAACCTCTCGATCGGCCGCCGCAACATCACGACCGTGCCGACACAGGCGCTGTACCTGATGAACTCGCCGTTCGTCATGGACGAGTCGCATGACGCCGCTCGCGAGCTGCTCGCCCAACCCGATCTCACCGACAAACAACGCGTCGAATCGGCCTACCGCACGACGCTCGGCCGCCAGCCGACCACGCGCGAACGGGACATTGCCCTGCGAATCGTCACCCCCAGTGCCGAGAACACCGTTCCCAGCCCCATCGCCTGGGAGCGTCTCTTCCAAGCGTTGTTCGCCAGTGTAGATTTCCGATATATCGAGTAAACGTTGCTCATCGAGTTGGTCCGTCAAAATGTTTGTGAGTCTTAAGTTTTTCGGGAGTGTGACATGTGGCCTTCTATTTCTCGTCGTCACGCTCTGCAAACGGTCGCTTGTGGCTTCGGCCAGCTCGCTTTGACGGGAATGGCTCAGCAAGCAAGTGCGGCGGCGGCGGCGAAGAATCCGCTCGCGGCGAAGGGAACGCATCATCCGGCGCGGGCGAAGCGGATGATTTTTCTGTTCATGGCGGGCGGGGTCAGCCATGTGGATTCGTTCGATCACAAGCCGCTGCTCGATCAGCACGATGGGCAGATGCGCGAGTTCGATGACGCTCGTACGCTGGCCAAGACCGGCAAGATCGTGCAGCATCGAGTCATGAAGCCGCTGTGGAAATTCCGGCAGCATGGCGACTGCGGCCGCTGGGCGTCGGAACTCTTCCCGCACATGGCCGAGCATGTCGATGACCTGTGCATGATCCGCAGCATGCACACCGAAGGAGTCGCTCATGGGCCGGCCACGCTGTTCCTGCACACCGGCTCGACAAATTTGATTCGCCCATCTGTTGGAGCGTGGATCAGCTACGGACTCGGAACCGAGAGCCAGAACCTGCCGGCGTTCGTGTCGATTTGCCCGGCGATTGCGAACGGCGGGCCGCGCAACTTTGGCAGCGCGTTCTTGCCGCCGGTCTATCAGGGAACAGCCATCGGCCGAGCAGGCATTCCGACGAAGGAAGCTCAGGTCCGCAACCTCAGCAACGGCCGGCTTTCGCTGGCCGAACAACGCGAGCGATTCGAGCTGATCCGTTCGCTCAACGCCGAGCAGATTTCCCAGCACTCCGGCGACGGTGAACTGCAAGCGGTGCTCGATTCCTTCGAGCTGGGATTTCGGATGCAAAACTACGCACCCGAAGTGTTCGACATCAACCAAGAATCGAAAGCCACACTCGCGATGTACGGCATCGACCAGAAGCCGACCGACGACTTCGGCCGGCAATGTTTGATGGCTCGCCGCTTGGCCGAGTCCGGCGTGCGGTACATTCAAGTCAACTACGCCGACAACTCGGCGAACCCCGCCTGGGACCAGCACAGCAACATGCCCAAACATGCCGATCACGCGAAGGCGGTCGATCAACCGGTCGCCGCGCTGCTGGCCGATCTCAAACAGCGCGGCTTGTTGGAAGACACGTTGGTCTGGTGGGGCGGCGAGTTCGGCCGCACTCCGTACGCCCAGCAGAACGGCACGGGGCGTGACCACAATCCCGGCGGCTTCACGATCTGGCTGGCCGGCGGCGGAGTAAAGCCGGGCTTCGCCTACGGCGAGACCGACGAGTGGGGCCATCACGCGGTCCAAGACAAAGTCCACATGCACGACTTGCACGCAACCGCGCTGCATCTGCTCGGCATGGATCACGAACGGCTGACGCACAACTACGCCGGCCGCAACTTCCGCCTGACCGACGTCGCGGGTCGGGTGGTTCACGACATCCTGGCGTGAACTCAGCACGAAATCGGCCGGCACTTCGACATGCGCATGCCACTGTCGTTCGTCGCGATACTTTGCTGGCTGAGTGGTCGGGCCGTGGCGGACGAACCGTCGTCTCACGCGGATTTGGTGATTCGAAGCGAGGCAGGGAATTCGTTCGCGAACGGGTCGTGAAATGGAACAGCGTCTTCCGACAGCATCGTGCCGATGGAGTTGAACCGGGCGATTTTTCGTTCCGCAATTTTGTCATCGTTGGTGATCGAGAGACAGTGCGAGCGTCGTTGGTCGAACTGCATCGACGCTTCAAGAGTTCGGAAGGCGGAATGAGTTTTGTTTTTCGCGTCTGCCAAGTTCCATCTTTCATTCGCCAGTGGCATTCCCAAAACCTTGCCGATACCATCCCCGCCCCGCTGATGGATAGCGGCAATTGGGAGCGAGGAGGTGGTCGAATTTCAGTCTTCTGAAATCGCCGCCGGGTGGCACGGAGGTACCCACGATCGGAGTCACAAACCCGGTGGGACCAGGTCCATGAGCCAGATGAAGACGGCGACACACGAGACGGAAAAAGAACTCATTCAGCGAGCACAAACGGCGGTCAGTCAGTGCAACTGGACCGTCGGCGAATGCGCGGTCCAGTGGACCAAGAAGTTTGCCCGCGGCCGAACCGATGCTGATTTTGGCGAGTTGGTCGGCATGTCCGGTGACCAGGTTTATCAGCGGCGGCGTGTTTGTGAGACGTTCACGGACGTCAAAGACAACTATTCGGCGTTGAAGTGGTCTCACTTCTACATCGCATTGAATTGGGACTCTGCCGCCGATTGCCTGAACTGGGCCAACGAGAACGAAGCGACCATCGCCGAAATGAAGGCGTGGCGGCGACTGCAACTCGGTGAAGATGTCACGACGAGTGCGACGGACGATCAGGAATCGTTGCTCGTCGGCAGTGACGGTGCGGCAGCCTTCGATGCCTACGACGTGGATCGTTCCGGCGTGGTGCGAGCCGAAGGAGATCTCGACCTTCCCGCGACGCGTGCTCCGATGCCGGCCGGTTCGGCGAAACGGGGACGCGAAACTTCCGATGCCGCGACGCTGTCCGCTTCGGCTGGCGAATACGCTCCGTTCCGCACCGGAGCCACGACTCCGCCGCGCGAAACTCTGGATGAAGTTCCTGGTAGTGGGCCGTCGGTCAGCGTCGAGCAAACGGTCAAGCGTTTGGCGATCATGCTCGAACGCTGCGCGAAGGCGATCACTCCGGAGGTGCAACGCCAATTCGCGAAGTTGCCCGAAAAAGTCCGTGTCCGTTTCGTGGCTGCGATGAAAGAACTACGCGAACGAGCCACCGATTTGAAGTAGTCTGGCCTCTGACTCCTGATTCGGGGAGCCTCATGCAACCTCGCGATGACAGTGGCTCGCCCAGCTCGCGTGTTCGGCCCGGGGTGTCGGTCAACGGTTCGCTGGTGATGATGCTGGCGATCTTGGTGCTGGTGTTGGTCTATCGCGACTTCACTCGGCAAGAGCGTCCGATTGTCGCTCGCGGCGACTTGGCGGCGGACGAAGCGGCGACGATCGAACTCTTCAAACGCATCGCGCCGTCGGTCGTGCATGTGGACAACGTCGCGCGACAATTGGATTTGAGCAACCACAATGTGCTCGAATGGCGACAAGGTTCCGGCAGTGGATTTGTTTGGGACAGCGACGGCCATGTGGTCACGAATTTTCATGTCATCCAGGGCGCGAA
>CAMAWN010000054.1 GCA_945861865.1 Candidatus Kuenenia stuttgartensis
GATCGCCACACGCACGCTGGACTGCTTGGGCACGATGCTCGTCCTCCAACACGAACGCGATTTGATCGCCCAACATCCTGTCGAGCGGACTCCTCAAATCGCCATGCCGCAACTATCGCAGCTTGCCCAGTATCGCGCAATCGCCCTGATGTGTTGTCGGTTTACCCTGTCGCTGGTGATGGTTGTATTCCTCTCCGGGTGCGGCGGTGCCGTTAACACGGGGCCGGCACCCGCAGGAGGGTACAACACCACGAAAGTGAAGTACGAACATCCTTTGACGCATGTCCCAAAGACCGATATCGAAGTCGGTGAATTTGCCGTGGCGGAGGGAGCTGACCCCATCCGTTTGGAAAAGGTAATCTCCGCCCGAAACACGGAGGTTTTCACATTCCGCGGGCAAATCCGGGGACAACCGCTAATCGTTCGGACCCATCAGGTTGTTGTGGAATGTACTCGTGACTCTGCGTTTGGCACGGTGATAGCGGCCGGTGGAGCCGGAACTTGTCAGCTCGAAGGCGATCTTGCCGTTTTCGCAATCAATGTGCGCAGCCCACGGGAACCAGGGCGGCATCGAGTCGCCATTAAGATTTACCGGGCCTTGCGCGACGACGGAACAATGTTGCCTCAGAACGAACTGGACTTGATGGTGCCGCTGGTGATTGCCGAGGGTGAACTCGAAGTTCGGACTGACGAACAGAAGTCCACGCCTGATACGCCTTCATCCGAGCGCTAGTCACCAGTTTGTTCCTGACTTCGATGCGAATCGTTGGCAAATACTGAATACGTTTCAAAACCTTGCCCGGCGTTGCGAGAGGTACTCCAGCAGTGCGTTTCCAAAGGGCATCGACGTGTCGAGGCGGACGTAGTCAGCTCCCATCGACAGGCATTCTTTGCGGTACTTGTCGCACAGTTCGTTGACCGCTTCGAGGTAATCGGCTCGTGTGCCGTCGGCATCGACGAGTTGGTTCTGACCACTTTCCGGATCGGTCAGGTCCACCATTCCGTCGAATGGGAACGTTGCCTCGGCCTCGTCGAGCACATGAAACAGAATGACGTCGTGCCCGCCGTGTCGCAGCATTTGCAGGCTGCGAATGACCGGCTCCGGGTCCACGAGCAGGTCGGAAAAGATCATCATCAAGCCGCGGTGCCGAACCATCGAGGCGACTTGCCGAAGGTTGGCTGCAAGCTCCGTCGATCCACCCGGCTTCGATTGAGCCAGCAGCGCAAGAATGTTGCCGAGTTGCGTTCGCTTGCTGTGAGGCGGCAGGCTCTGCCGCAGCTTCTCATCGAACGTGATGAGGCCGACTGGGTCTTGCTGGTGAATCATCAAATACGCCAGCGCCGCCGCGAGACAGATCGAGTAGTCGAGTTTCGTCAGCTCCTGCCGGTACGTGTAGGCCATGCTGGCGGAGAGGTCCATCAGCAGATAGCCGGTGATGTTGGTCTCGGCCTGATATTTTTTGATGTAGTAGCGGTCAGTTTTCGCGTAGACCAGCCAGTCGATGTCATCAGGGTTGTCTCCCTGCGAGTAGCGGCGGTGTTCGGAGAACTCGACCGAAAAGCCTTGAAACGGGGACGTGTGGAGTCCGGCGAGAAATCCCTCAACGATGAACCGCGCTCGCAGATCGAGCCGCGAAATCGTGCGGATCACTTCGGGCTTCAGATAGTCTTCCGTCTTGGGCATGCGGAAAGGCTATCCGAGCCGCGTCGCGCCGGAAATCCTCAGCCGGCTGCGTTCAGCGTCGCAGCGAGGCTATATTTTGACGAGCTTTTGCGACGTGCCGTTGCCGGCACGCAGTACCAAATCCAGGTCAACGGCTACGAGTCAGCCAGTGGTGACATCACACTTCGAATCAACCCGGCCGCAACGACATTCGCAGCGAATCGCCTAGCGACCGCGCGACGCGACGCCGGCCAGATTGACTCCGTGTTCCAATCCTACAGAGCTCTTGCTCGCCGACTGTAAACCGCCTTGCCAAATCCACTGAGTCGATGGCCGAAAAGACCGTCGCTTGATTCTCCGATTCGAGCGACGATCACTCGTACTTTGCGATCTTCGGTTCGGGGATCTCGGCGATCAATCGTTGAATCACCGTCTCGCTGGTGACGCCCTCAGCCTGAGCTTGGAAGTTGGTCGAGACTCGATGTCGCAGGACAGGAATCGCGACCTTGCGAATGTCGTCGATGCTGATGGCCGGGCGGCCGTCCATCGCGGCGAGGGCTTTGGCTCCGGCAATCAGGAATTGGCCGGCGCGCGGACCGGCTCCCCAACTGACGAGGTCTTTGATGAACTTGGGGGCCGACGCATCTTTGGGCCGAGTCGCTCGCACAAGCCGAGCGACGTAGTTGATCGTCAGCGGCGCGGCTTCGATCGTGTTGATCTGCTTTTGCAGATACACGATCGCGTCGGCCGAGAGAACTTTGCGGACGTCCGGTTTCTCCATCGAGGAACTCGCCGTCAGAATCTGCTCTTCGTGTTCAAGTTCCGGGTAATCGACGATGACGTTGAACATGAACCGGTCAAGCTGCGCTTCGGGCAGCGGGTACGTCCCCTCTTGCTCGATGGGATTCTGCGTGGCAATGACGAAGAACGGTTCGGGCAGTTTGTAGGTTTCCTGACCGTAGGTGACTTCGCGTTCCTGCATGGCTTGCAGCAGCGCGGCCTGAGTCTTCGGCGGCGTGCGGTTGATTTCGTCAGCCAGCAAGATGTTGGTGAAGACCGGACCTTTCACGAAGCGGAACTCGCGGCGGCCGGATTCGTTCTCGTCGAGCACGTTCGTGCCGGTGATGTCCGACGGCATCAGGTCGGGCGTGAACTGAATCCGCTTGAACTGCACGTCGAGAATGTTCGCGATCGTGCTGACGATCAGCGTCTTCGCGAGTCCGGGCACGCCGACCAGCAGGCAGTGTCCACCGGTGAAGATCGCGGCCAGGATTTGTTCGATGACCGCTTCTTGACCGATGATGACCTTGTGGAGTTCGGTGGTCATCAGCTCGCGGCGGCGGCGGAATTTTTCGAGGAATTCGTCGAAGTCACGTTTCTCGGCCAAGGCAGACTCGCTTTCAGTCGAACGGGGTGTTGTGGCACACGCGGCTCGCGTGCCTGGCAGATCGAGGTTGAGATGGTCGGGGTCGGAGGCGGATTGTAAAAGGCATCCGGTTCGGAGAGTACCGAGTGCCCTGTCCCTCGTGCTGAGCGTGAGGAAACGTCATGAATCGAAATCTTGGTCGCTGGATTTGCTGGTTCGCAATCGCCTTGCTGGCGGCGCTTGCCAATGAGCAAGTTCGTGCGGCGGACGGCCTCAAGCCGGAGGCGGTGGTCAAGGCGATTGAGGCGGGAAAGCGGTATCTGATCTCACGACAAAATCCGGACGGCTCCTGGGCAAGTGGTCCCAACGCGGCGTACCCGACCGGTCCAACCGCTCTGGCGACACTGGCGTTGTTGAATATCGGGATGACTCCGCAAGACTCGCCGACCCAAAAGGCTCTGGATTTCTTGCGATCGAAACCAACTCCCGAAACGACCTACGAGGCCGGATTACAACTGATGGTTTACGCCGCCGCGAAGGATGAGAAACGCGACCGCGCGCGGATGCTGGCGATCGTCCACAAACTGGAAGAATCTCAAGACACGACCGGTCCGCATCCTGGTTGGTGGGGATATCGCTTGGTGCCAGGTTCGCATGGTTTTGATCACAGCAACA
The DNA here is from genome assembly GCA_945861865.1 of Candidatus Kuenenia stuttgartensis. Lineage (GTDB taxonomy): Bacteria > Planctomycetota > Planctomycetia > Planctomycetales > Planctomycetaceae > SXKJ01. Next base: position 3,705 of record CAMAWN010000054.1, read on the forward strand.
CGCAATATGCCGTGCTCGGACTGCGTGAGGCGGCCTTCGCAGGCATTCCGACCAGCCAGAAGAGTTGGGAGTTGACTCGACAGCATTGGACGAAGACTCAAACGCAGGATGGCGGCTGGGGCTACAGCGTTGGGGACGGTGGCTCATCCGGCACGATGAGCGTGGCGGGAATTGCCTCGCTGGTCATGGCCGACTCGATGTTGCCGGATGATTCCAATTTAGGAGCCGATGGCCTGCCGGATTGCTGCCGCGACGAGGCTCAAAATCAAGCGCTGAAACGTGGATTGAATTGGCTGCGTTCGGGCTTCGCGGTCGGACACAACATCGGCAATGGGCCCGGCGGAGTGCTGTACTACCTCTATGGCCTCGAACGTGCCGGCCGGCTGAGCGGTCTGCGATTCTTTGGCAACCACGATTGGTTCCGCGAAGGCGCAGCGTTTCTCCTCCGAGGTCAGGGCGCGGAAGGCCACTGGGTCGGCAATGGAGTTGGGGAAAACGATCCGATCGTGGGAACGAGTTTCGCCTTGCTGTTCCTGTCGAAAGGGATGGCTCCGGTGCTGATCAACAAGCTGAAGTTTGGACCGCCAGTGGAACGCAACGCGAAAGGGATCACCCTCGAGGATTGGAATCGGCATCCCCACGACGTTCACAACCTCACTGACATGATCAGTGGCATGCCGAAGTGGCCGAAGTTGGTGACGTGGCAAGTTGTCGAAATGGACAAGGCTCTGAAAGGGGGCGGCGTCGCCGATTTGATGCAGGCTCCGGTGCTGTTCCTGTCCGGCAAAGAACAACCGGAATTCGGTGACCCCGAAGTCGAACTGCTGCGCGAGTACGTCAACGCCGGCGGGTTCCTCTTCGCAGTCGGCAACTGCAACGCGGCGGGGTTCGACGACGGCTTCCGCGAGCTGATCAAACGAATGTATCCGAATGGTGAGGCTGAGTTGAAAAAGCTCGCGCCGGAGCATCCGATCTTCCGCAGCGAATTCCTGCTGAGCCAAGCCGAAGTGAATTTGTGGGGAGTCGATTTCGGCTGCCGCACGGCAATTGTGTACTCTCCGGACGACATCGCCTGTGGCTGGAGCAAGTGGTGCGTGTCCGATCCTCCGGGTCGGCGGCCCGAACTGAAAGGCTACATCTCGAAATCCACTCACATCGGCGTCAATGTTGTCGCGTACGCAACTGGCCGCGAGCCGCCCGACAAGCTCAAGCAAGCCGCACTCGCCGAGCAAGCCGCTCAGCGAGACCGCATCGAAGCGGGACTTTTGCAGATCGTGCAACTGCGACACACGGGCGGTTGGGACACCGCGCCGCATGCGCTCCGCAATATCTTGGTCGCGCTCAACGACACGGCGGGGTTGTCGGCAGCGACAAAGCCGCGCGAACTCGCGGCCAGCGACCCCAACCTGTTCAACTACCCGATCGCCTACATGCACGGCCGGCACAAGTTTGACCTGCCTCGCGCCGAGCGAGAACGCTTGAAACAATTCCTCAACAACGGCTGCGTGCTCTTCGCAGATGCGTGTTGCAGTTCGGTTCCGTTCGATAAGAGCTTCCGCGAGTTGGCGAAGGCGTTGTATCCCGACAAGCCGCTCACTCGGATTCCGATCACGCACGAATTGTACTCGTCAAAAACCATCGGCCACGATCTGCGCACCGTGCGTCGTCGTGGAGCTGATCAAACCGCCGGACGCGGCGTCATCGCCAGCGCAGTCATCACCGGCGAACCGATCCTGGAAGGGATCGAGGTCGACGGACGCTATGTCGTGATCTACAGCAAGTACGACATCAGCTGCGTGCTGGAACGCCAATCAGCGATCGCGTGCGAAGGCTACGTCTCCGAAGACGCGACCAAGCTGGCGGTCAACATCATCCAATACTTCATGCTGCAACAGTTGAAGTGAGTTGAAAGTGAATTCAAAACTAGCACGACGTGCCAGCGAGTGGTCGGAATCTCAGAAAAACAAACACTCGCTGGCGCGTCGTGCTGGTTTTGAAACGGCCACTACCAAGTGGATTACCGAGGAACTCGGAACGTGGTTCCGGCGGTCTTTTGCGGTTGTTGTTCCGGAGCGACACCGAGTTGTCGCAGCGATTTGTGGATGATCTCGCGAGCCGGGGGCGCGGCAATGTCGCCGCCGAAGTGCTCGCCGCCACTCGCTGGCTCATCGACCATGACCAGCACAAGGACTCGTGGATTCGCCGCCGGCGCACCGCCGACGAACGAACTGACATGCAGACGATTCGAATACTTGCCGGTTTGAGGATCACGCTTCTGGGCCGTGCCCGTCTTGCCGAAGACGGTGTAGTCGTCGAGCCGCGCCTTCTTGCCCGTGCCACGTTTGATGACTTCGGTCATCACGGATTCCACGAGCCAGTGACACACGTCCCCACTGATCGTGGTAGAGACCACTGGTGCCGCCAGCGGGCTATCAGCGCCATCAACGAAAATCGGCTCTTCCGAAAGAGGTTCATATCGCAGTTCAAGGGGTGATTCGTGCTCGGTTCGGCCATCGTCCGTGAGATCGAATCGGTCATCGAACAGCGTGCGGTCCTCTGGCACCACAGAGTTCCGCGAGCGGCGTTGGCCGACATCAGGTTCCCCTTGTGACAGAGCCGGCGATTGTTCTTCTTCGTTGCTCTCCGAGAATCCGGGACTCGCAAAGCCTCGCACTCGCCGAGATGCAGCTCCTGTCTGAAACGCGATCTGCTGCAACAACGAGTCGGCGTCCGCAGTTCGTTCTCCACGGTTCGGTTTCTCAGCCCACGGGCGGCCGAGCGGCTGCGTGCGATGCGCTCGAACCAGATGCGGACTGATGAGTGTTCCACCATTCGCCAACGCCCCATGAGCGGTGATCAGTTGAATCGGCGTCACGGCGATCTCTTGGCCAATCGGAATCGAACCGGTCGAGTACGACGTCCACTTCTTCAGCGGTGCCAGCATCCCGGAAAGCTCGCCGGGCAACTCGATGCCGGTGCAGCGACCGAAGCCGAACGTGACGGCGGCCTGAAACAACTCTTCGTTGCCCAACCGTTGTCCGATCTTGGCCATGCCAATGTTGCTCGACTTCACCAACACGTCGGTCAAGCTGAGCACGCCGTACTTGTGATGATCGTGCAGTTCGCGGCGGCCCATGCGGTACAGGCCGTTCTCGCAATGAAACGATTCGTCGCGGCGGATGAGGCCGTGCTCGAGTCCCCAGCCGACGATCATCGGCTTGAAGGTCGATCCCGGTTCCCAAATCGCGGCGATCGCCTGATTCTTCCAAGCCTCGATGCTGACGTGTGTCAAATCGTTCGGGTCGTAGGTCGGCCGCGAGGCCATCGCCAGCACTTCACCAGTCTTCGGGTCGAGCACGATCGCCGCCGCGTGTTTGGCTCGCCACTTTTCCATCGCACGGTCGAGCTCTTCTTCGACGTGCATTTGAATGATCGTGTCAAGCGTCAGCGTCACACTTTGTCCGTGCTGTGGTGGTCGGTTGAGGTCGGTTTGGACTTCGATGACCCGCAGTCGCGAATCGAGCATCAACCGTCGATAGCCCGGCTTCCCCGCCAGCTTCGCGTTCATCGTTTGCTCGATGCCGCCGCGTCCGACGCCATCCAAGTCTCGACCGCCGAGCACATGCGCGGCGAAATGTCCCTGCGGGTATTGCCGCAAGAACTCATCGCGGAACCCGAAGAGCTGCGGCCCCTTCTTCGGTGATTCGAGGGCGTACAACTTGGCGATCACATCGTCGTCGGTGATTCGCCGACTCACCCACAGGAAGTGTTTCTTGCCGTGCGTCGCGATCCGAGCCTGCAATTGATCGGCGTCCTGTCCGACCGCTTCGGCGATGGCTTGCACCAGCTCCCACTGCTTCGGTTGTCGCGTGAGTTGGCTTGGAACGACGAAGAAACTCTTCGCGGCAATCGAAGTCGCGAGCACTCGGCCTTCGCGGTCGAGAATGTCTCCAGGTCGAGCGGCGATTTCCTCCCACGAGATGCTTTGGTCCTCGACCTGCTCTGTGAATCGCTGGCGGCTGAACCACTGCAATTGCACGAGTCGGCCACCCAGAACCATCCAGAGTCCACAAATCACAACGACGAGAAATCGCGTTCGCCACGCGAGCGTCTCGTTCGATATTCTGGATGTTTGAAGGGGCGTGGTCATGGATTGATTGTGGCTCATCGTTCGTAGGGTGGGACCAGCTCGCATCGAGCGCGGGCCCACCATGCTCACTATCTGGCGGACATGTCTTTCAGATGTGGCAGCGCCAAACTGGTGCGTGGAATCGCCAACGGAGAACCTGGCCCAGCCTGAGCGGATCGGGCCGGCTTCTTCATGTCGCCCCCGTGATTTTCGAGCGACTTGATCGTGCGTGCCGGGGCTCCTAGTCGTTGGGCCTGAAGGCGCATCTGCGCGTATTGCTCGACAAGCACGTCCATCCGGTAACGCTGCCGCGAGATCGCACGACGGTACGACAGGCTTTGCTTTTCCAAAGCCACCCCGATCACGCTGACCACGACAACCAGAATGATGGCTGCTCCGAACCGAAAATACATGGCGTGCTTTGTGGGCACGGCAGCGGGCCGGTGCCTCTGAGAAAATTCGGCGGTGTCATCGAACAGGCTCGCCGCCCGTTTCACGCCGAAATCTATCACACACGACGGCTAGCGGAGGGTCTTCTCGGTGGCGTCCAGCCGAACCTGGCTCGCATCGTTCGGCAAACGCAGTTCTTGGCCGAGACGCAGGTTGTTCGGGTCTGGCAAACGCTCCTGATTGCGGTTGGCGATGTGGATCGCACGGGACGCACGGCCCAGATGAGCTTTCGCGATTCCAGAGATCGTGTCGCCTTTGCCGACGCGATACCACGGCGCTCCTTGGTCGTCGTAGAAGATCCCCGATGGCAGTGGTGCGGCCGTGACTTTCTTCGTCGCGTGCGGCTTCTCGTCCTTGGCTTCGACCGCGGGCTTTAGCTTGGGGATCAAGGCCGCGTGTTGCTGTTCGAGCACTTCCTTCGCCGGGGTAATGATGATCAATCCCGGACGCATTCGGCAGGGATCGGCCACGCGGCTGCGATTGTGCTCCGCCAGCGCGAGGTAGTATTTCTCGCTGCCGTAGACCTTCTTGCTGATGGCACAGAAGTGATCCCCTTCCTCGACGAGATACTCCCCCTCGCGAAGCAAAGGATGTCGAGCCGTTTTCTTGGCAGTAGCCGCTGGGCGAGCGAGCGGCAAGTCCGTGGTCGGTGAAGTCTGAGCGTTCGGATCGTCGAACCCAGTCGCCTCCGCAAACTCGTCCTTCTGCGCGATTCGCGTTGACCGTTGAGATCGCTGCGGGACCGGCTCGAAGTCGTTTGTCGGTTGTGAACGGTTGGTGGCACCGACTCGCACCGGCTCTTCGAATTTGTCGTCGGCCGGAGCAGTTGGCTGCACGGGTTGCTTGAGTCGGATCGGTTCGGTGGTCTTCGTCAGCGTGGAATCATCCGGTTCGGTTTGCTCTTCGATGCCGAGGTCCAACGTCGCCGGCACGCGTTTTGACTTGGTGGGGGGATCGTTGTCTCCGAAATCCGGCATGTCGTTGGCCGACGCAGTCGCTTTCGGTTGAGTCCGCAGGTTGGTCGTCTTGGTGTCCTCGTCGAATTCGCTGAACTCGCCATCGAGGTTGTTGGAGAGCAACGGCTTCTTGGTGACAACCTTCGCATCTGGATCGGTTTGCCCTTCGCCGATGCCGAAGTCATCACCATCAAACGTGCGCCGTTTCGGCTTTGCAGCATTCTTGTCGAGTTCGTCCAACTCCGAGTTCACGACGCTCTGCTGTTTGTCGAACAGGTCACCGGTCGAAGCGGGCGTGACTTCGGGATCGACTTTGTCCGTCTTCTCGGCGACCGTCGAGCGGTTCTTCAGATGCCGCGCCACGACGTATCCGAACATACCCAGCAGCGCGAGGATCGCGACCAGGCCGATCACCGCTTCGCGAGAGAGCTTGGGTCGCTTGCCCGAGAAGCCCCACGCTTTCGCGAGTTGCTCATCGGTCTCGGCCGGCGACGATTCATCTCTGTCCCCGGCCTCAGCATTTTGGGCCTTGGCTTTTGCCGCTTGAATCGCGGCCTGAGCTGCTTGGGCCGCCGCTTGAGCGGCGAGATTCGGATTCGAATTGGCGGTTGGATTCGACATGGGATTCCCCGTGGGGTTCGGGTTTGTGACTCGCATCATTTCGGCGACGCTGACACTTCGGTTGGCGGGAACTTGATGGCCGCTCGGAGTTTGGCCGACCGCGCTCGCGGGTTGATTCGGATTTCCTGAGGGCTGGGGGCCATCGGTTTTTTGTGGAGGCATTGCCATCGTGTCTCATCCCGAAGTGCGTGCTTGACCAAACGGTCTTCCAAAGAATGAAACGTGATCACCACCAGCCGCCCGCCGGGCCGTAGTGACTCGTACAAACTGTGTTTGAGTGCGTGTTCGAGGTGTTCCAACTCGCGATTGACGGCGATTCGCAGAGCCTGAAACACACGCGTCGCTGGCTCCTTGCGAGCCTCTCGCTTGATTGAACTCGGCAAGGCTGCGTCGATCGCCGCCACCAAGTCGGACGCGGTGCGAATCGGTGAGCTGCTCCGCTGCCTCGTGATTTGTTCGGCAATCGACCGACTGAATCGCTCTTCGCCAAATTCGTGAAAGATCGTCGCGAGTTGCTCGGCGGTCGCGTGCGACAGTAATTCCGCTGCGGACTCGCCCTGCGAAACGTCGAACCGCATGTCCAACGGACCCGACGTGCTGAATCCGAAGCCCCGCTCGCGATCCGCCAATTGATCCGACGACAAGCCGAGGTCCACCAAAATGCGATCGGCCGCGTCGAACTGCAGCTCGCGCAGGACATTCGGCAGATCGCGATAGCTGGCGTGGCACAGGTGACTCCGTTCGCTGGTCACGACCGTGGCTGTGTGCTGCAACATCAGCGGGTCACGATCGAGACCAATCAGGGTTCCATCAGGCTGAATGCGTTCGAGGATTTTTCGGCTGTGCCCACCTCCGCCGATCGTGCCGTCAACGACCGTCAGCCCCGGACGCAGATCGAGGGCTTCCAGTGTTTCCCGCAACAAAACCGGGACGTGAATCGCAGCCAAGGAAGTTTTCGAGAATGAGGATTTGTCCGGAGAATCCCGGCGAGGATGGGAGGCAGGTCGGCTCGGTGAAGCCACGTCGTCGTAGCCTCACTCCATCGAGCGGGCGGGGTTGTATGTCGATTTCACAAAACGTGAGAAGAGCAAATTCCGCAAGCCGAAAACGAAAAACGCCTGGTCCGACATCCTGTCGGCCAGGCGTATTCGTGGAGAGTATCGACGCACTGATACTCCCGCTTCGCACCGGGGCGATCATCCGTGATCCCCATTTTCCGCAGCCCGGTTAGCCAGCGGAGTCACTTCCTTGAATCGGTGAGATCGTCGATCTGGTGGTCCTCAGGACTGGCGTGATCCAATCACGCCGTGTTGCTGGATCAACCTCGCGAGAAAGCGGCCAAGGAGAGTTCATCGAACCGGGCAGAGTGTTGCTGATCAAACTCCGTCCAGAGCGTCTTGTCCCAGATTTCCGCGTGGTCTCGCACTCCCAGCAGCATCACATCCCGTTTCAGTTTGGCGAAAGCCGCCAACCGTTCCGGAATGCGAATGCGTCCCTGACCATCCAACTCGACTTTCTCCGCTCGTGAAAAAAAGAACCGTTCGTATTTCAAGACGTCGGCTCGCGTGGAAGAACTGGCGTCCATCCGTTGAGCCAACTTGTCGAAGTCCTCCGGAGCGTACAGCACCAGAGCTTGATCGTTTCCGGGACCAACGAAGAGGTGAGTCATCCCCTGTTCGTCGCTGGCAGTACGTGAAATAAAAGCTTCCCGAAGTTGCTTCGGGAAGGCGATCCGGCCTTTGTCATCGACAGTCCGTTCATAGGTGCCGGTGAGGGCCATTCGTCACCACTCTTCCCCACTGTGTGCCACGTGGCCCCAATATCCTGACGGACGATCGAATCGTCAAGAATCTTTTTTCGTGCAGGACCGCTTCATCCCGTCCAACTCGACGCAGGTCCAAGCACGGCTTCCAATTGGCGATTTGAAAGAATTTTTCAGAAGCAATTATTCGACACGAATCACGCGTCGATTTGGACAAACCGGAGATAGAGTTGCTCGTAAGAGCTGACCATCGCTTCGAGCGTAAAGCCTTTGAAGATTGTCTGTTGAGCTGCATTTGCGAGACTCGTCGAAAAGTCGCGGCCCATCAGAATCTGCTCGATCCGCTGCTCCAATTCCTCGACGGAACCGGGGGACGTGAGCAACCCGGTTTCTCCGTCTCGGATCAGCTCCTCCGTTCCTTCGACACGGCTGACCACAACCGGTAGCCCCGACGCCATCGACTCCAACACGATGTTGGGCATCCCCTCCCACAACGAGGGGAGCACCAAGACGTCAGCAGTCTTCAAAAGCTCCGCAACGTCGGACCTCCAGCCGGCCAAGTGAATGCTCGATTGGAGCCTGTGCTCGGCAATCCAATCAGCGATCGCCAATCGCAGCGGTCCTTCGCCGACAAACAGGAGTTGCCAGTCGGCGTGCCGTGCGACGAGCCGCTCGAAGGCCTCCAGCAACACAAACGGAGCTTTCTGCGAATCGAGGCGACCGACAAACAGCACCAACGGTGAGGCGGTCAGTCCCAAGCTGGCTCGATCCACCGCCGTTGCAGCTGCGAAGCGTTGAGCATCAACTCCATTTTGGATCACGCTGACTTTGCTGGCCTTCAGCCCAGAATGGTGAATCGAGAACTCGGCGACCCTGCGGCTGACGCAGACATTGTGATCGACGAAGCCTTGGGTCAGCCGATCCAACCACAACGGTACGCGACTGCGACGCTCGGCGACGCGAATACCGCACACGACGTGCGGGACTCTCGCCCACCAAGCTGCCATCCGGCCAACGAGGTTGGCGTGAAACAAGAAGTTCTGGATCAGCGCTGGGCGGAACTTCTTCAGTTCGCGAGCGAGTTGCCAGATCACTCCCAAGTTGCGAGCGTTTTTCGCGCCGAGGCAAGTCACGGGAACGTTGCTGGCTTGAAGCCGCTCCACAAGTGCTCCGGGGCCGGACAGACAGAAGACCCGAGGTTCCCAACGACGACGGTCGAGCCGAGTCACCAACTCGACGAACATTCGCTCGGCACCGCCAACGTCCAGATCGGTGATGCAGAAGGCCACTCGAATCGGCGGACGTTCGCCGGAGTTGCTTGCAGCCAATACGATCCCGTCTGCCATGAAGCGTCCTTTGACCCGCCATCAATCCCCCGAGTGATTTCGTCCCAGACCATACGAGCAAAACGGCATGCCGAGCGAGTCCATTTCCGCAGCATCACTCACTTCACCGGATGAGGTTCGCCCATTCGATGAAGTGTCGTTGTACGACTACGTGTTGCCGGAGGAGTTGATCGCCACAGAACCGCTCGCGCAACGGGATGCCTCGCGGTTGCTGGTACTCGACCGCGACACCGGAGAAATTCAGCATCGCGGGATGCGTGATTTGGCGGACTTGTTGCGGCCAGGCGATTGCCTGGTGCTCAATGACACGCGAGTCCTTCCTGCCCGTTTGATCGGCCAGCGAGCCAAGACTGGCGGCAAATGGGAAGGGCTGTATCTCGGACAGGTCGAGAACGGCGACTGGCGTCTGATCGGTCAAACACGCGGCTACTTGAAGTCCGGTGAAAGCGTGGTGCTGATTCCCCTCGGCCAGCCCGCGGAGAATCCGCTGGAGTCGTTGCATCTGACGTTGATCGACCGCGAGGCCGACGGCGTGTGGATCATGCGGCCGGAGCCGTCGGGTGACGTCGTCGAGTTACTTCAGCAGTTCGGCACGATGCCGTTGCCGCCGTACATGCACCGCAAGATTGCGAACGACGATGACTGGCAGCGGTATCAAACGACGTACGCGAGCCAGCCCGGGTCGGTGGCCGCACCGACGGCGGGGTTGCATCTCACCGACACGCTGCTGGCGAAGATTCAAGAACGCGGCATCGACATCGCTCGCGTGACGCTACATGTCGGCCTGGGGACGTTTCGACCAATCTCGACGACCTCGCTCAGCGATCACGCGATGCACTCCGAATGGTGCGAGATCGACGAAGCGGCCGTGCGGACGATTCAGGTCGCTCGCGAACGTGGCGGCCGAGTCGTCGCCGTTGGCACAACGTCGGTGCGCACGCTGGAAACGGCGGCCGCCGACGGCGAACTCAAACCGTGGCGGGGGGCGACGTCGATCTTTATTCGTCCGCCGTATCGGTTCCGCTGTGTCGATGCCTTGCTGACGAACTTCCATTTGCCTCGTTCGACGTTGTTCGTGCTGATCTCGGCATTGGCCGGACTCGAACGAGTTCAAGCGGCCTATGCCGAAGCCATCCGCGAACGCTATCGCTTCTACAGCTACGGCGACGCGATGCTGATTCGGCCCCAATAGGGTCCGCGTGCCAGCAGACGTTATTCGACTCCTGGCAGACGCTTCGCCGACTTGTCGTTCGGGTGTTTGTCGAGCACCAAGAATGCGAACAGGTCGGTGATCTCCTGCGGGGTGAGTTGCTTCTCGATGCCTTCGGGCATCAGCGAGAGTTCGTTGATTATGAACTCGTCGATGTCGTCACGCGGGATGATTTCCAACTTGCCGACGGCGACAGCCACGGGAGCATCCGGCGCGGCCACTGAGCGACTCTTTGCCGCGACGTCGACAGGTTTGAGGACGACTCGTTGGGGGCTGTCTTCGACGAGCAGGCCGCTTTGGACTCGGCCGGCTTTGTTGACGACGGTGCAGACGCGATAGCCGGCTCCAATGACCAGGCTGGGGTCGAACACGTTCGAGAGCAGTTGATTGAAATCGTTGCGACCGTTGAGCGTGATGTCGGGGCCGATGTCCGGGCCTTCGCCGTGGATTTTGTGGCACGCGGCGCAGACTCGTTTGAAGACTTTTTCCCCCGCGAACGGATCGCCCGGCTTTTGGCGGATCAACGACCTCATTTCGGTGACGACTTTCTCGCGGTCGGGGCTGCGCGTATCTCGGACCTGACCCCAATGGCGGCTCAGTAACGCGGACAACTCGGCGTCCTTGAGAGCCTGAATGCGCCGCGCTTGATTCACGTTGATGGCGGTCGCCGCGATCTTTTTGTCGGCGACGCGCGCCAGCAGTTGCTTCGACCAGTTCGCTCGCTGAGTCAGCAGTTCAACGGCCGCCGGCTGGAGTTCAGGTTCGAGGGTGGCGTAGCGTGTCAGCACGAGGTCGGCGACTTTGGGATCGTCGAGGCGGCCGAGGGCGGACAGGATTTGAGATTTGAAATTGGAGATTTCCGATTTGTCGATCAGCGCTGCGACGACGGACTCCAGCACGCCGTCGTCCTTCGCCGCGATCAGCGCCGCCAGGGCCTTCAATCGCAGGTCCGGCTGGAGGCCGCGTGTCGCAAACGAACGGCGGACGTGCGGCAGGCCGCGCGGGTCGCCCCACGAAACCGCCAGCAGCGCGGCGTCGCCACCGAGCGGATGACTGACTCCGCCGGCCAACAGCGGCGTCAGCGGTTCGGCCAGCGCGGCTTTGAGTTGATCGAGTTTGTCCCCTTTCAACTCGCCCGACTGCACCTTGGCCGAGAGGACTTCCAACACTTGCCGCCCGACTGGTGGATGATCGTCTCGCAGCAACGCAAACAGTTTGGCAATCGGCTGCGCATCAAACTTCTGCCGGCCGAGAAGACGGTCGGCGACTCGTGGCATGAGGTCGAGTACGGGCTTCTTCTTCAGATAGTCGCCGGCCTTCAAAACATCGAAGAAAAAGGTCGTGTGATTCTCAAGTCGCCAATGTAGGTTCTGCCAGACAATGTGTGGAATCAGCTTGTCGTCGCCGCACGAAGCCAGTCCGTCGAGTTGTTTATAGATTGCTACGGGATGGCCAACTTTGGACCAGCCAATGATCTCCTGAAGCAGCGCCGCGCGATCAACGTCTGCAGGTGGTTCTTTCGAGGTTCTTTCCAAGCCGTCCAGGAACTCTCGTCTGGGCATTCCGAAATGAATTTGACGGATCATTTCCAGTGTCCTGCGTCGACTGAACATGATCCGATGCAACCATGGCGTGACATCTTTGTAATCAGCGTTCGAAACGTCAGTGCTGTCCAATAGCCAAGTGTAATCGGAGTCAAACCCTTGAGCTGCGAATAGTGCAAACAGCCGGTCCGTCTTTGAACGAGCTGGGGCTGCGACGATTGAATTGAGTTTTTTTTCCAAGGACTGGAGTTGCAGTGTCTCGGGACTCTCGGGGAGTTCCTGATTTGCGATGGCCGCTTCTAAACGGGAGCTGCCGCGTTCCTGCAACAGCCGCGTGGCGGTCCAGCGGATGAAATCGTTGTTCGCTCCGAGCCGTTCGATGAGTTGCTCGTCGGTCTCTTTCGCGAGGTCCAACTCTTTCGGAGCACGCGGCGAGTCCTTGTAGCGGACTCGATAGAGCCGGCCTTTGAGGCGGTCGATGCCGGCGGGGTCGCGGTTGGCGTCTTGGTAGCAGTGGTAGCGGTCGTACCAATCCAAAATGTAGAGGCAGCCGTCCGGGCCGGTTTTTTGAACCACCGGCATGAACCACGCATCATTGGCGGTGAGGAAGTCCGGTTCACCGAAACCCTTGTAGGTCGAGCCGTCCCGCTCGATCCGATCGACGTTGATGCAGCCGCCGTGGATGTTGCCCATGTAGAGTTTTTGTCGGTACGGCTCGGGATACGCGTCGCTATCAAAAAAATGGATGCCGCAGTAGGCCGCCTTCTGATGCTTGTGCTTGACGATGCTGTCGATCTTCCAGGTGAACGGCGGATACGGACCGCCCTGCCGGTGGTAGTAGCCGGTCTCGACGATGTGCCACAAATGATCGATCACGCACGCGCTGATGAACGCCTCGCCGTCGTCGTTGAACGCGATCCCCCACGGATTGCTGGTCCCCTCGGCGAAGACTTGGAACTCGCGCGTCCGCGGATGAAGGCGGAACATCGCACAGGTCAGCGGCCAGCCTTGGTGATCCGCTTTGAAGTTCGGGTTCGTCTCCGAATACTTCACATGCGAGTAATTGAAGACGCCGTTGAGGCCATACAGCCAGCCGTCCGGTCCCCAGGTCAGCGAGTTCGGGAGCTCGTGCGTATCGGTGCGGCCGAAGCCGGTGACGACGACTTGCGGCGGGCCGTCCGGTTTGCCGTCGCGGTCGGCGTCGGGGACGAACAGGATGTCCGGCGAGTTCGCGATCCACACGCCGCCGTGTCCGACCGCGATGCCGCTGGGAATGTTGAGTCCATCGAGGAAGATCGAAAACTTGTCGCACTTTCCATCGCCGTCGGTGTCTTCCAGGATCTTGACGCGGTCCTTCCCCGGCCCCGGAGCCTTCCGCGGATACTCCAGCGACTCGGTGATCCAGAACCGCCCGCGTTCATCAATCGTCATCGCCACCGGATTGACGATGTCCGGTTCGGCGGCGACGACCTCCACGGAGAAGCCCTCCGGCACGGTCATCATCTTGGCGGCCGTCTGCGGATCGCGCGGCTCGTTGGGGGGCTTGTCCTGCGCGTGCGGGATGAGTTGCGGCGACTTCTTCTCTTGAGCGGCCAACGGAACCGTGATCGCCAAGACGCCCAGCGTCGCGATCACGGCGAGGGGCGGGACACGGCGGAGTTGTTGCAGCAGACAGAGACTCATGCGTCAGCCCTTTCGGAAGGAAGAATCGCCAGCGGCCGTCGACCGTTCGCGGTGCGGCATTATGGTGTTCTCCGAGGAAACTCGAAACCGAGTGCGTTTCTCTGCGAGCGGCAGGGACGTGCGGGGGACCGGTTGAGAATTGCCGTTGGTCGACAACGCGACGGGCGCTAAGCTCCCGCCTCCAGGAGTTGTGCATGGATGCTGCGACTACGAAACCGGTTCGACGGCGACTCACGTTCGGCAAGCGTTGTCTGTTTGCCGTGCTGCCGTTGCTCGTGTTGCTGCTGGTGACGGAACTGGCGGTGCGCGGCTTCGTGTCCGAGTCCATGCTCGCCAAACGCTTCGAGCAGATCGAGCAGATCATCGTGTTCCTCGGCAACGAACCGGGGCAGAGCCTCTTTCAACCGGATCGCGATTGCTTCTGGCGGCTGAAGCCGAACGTCGTCGCACCCGCCGAGCGCGGCCACTGGTGGGGCGGCAGGATGTCCAACAGCCACGGGATGCGCAGCCGCGAAGTCTCGGTGGCCGAGACGCACGACAAGCGGCGAGTGCTCTGTTTCGGCGACAGCACGACGTTCGCGTTCGGAGCCGACTTCGCCGACGCCTGGCCGAATCAGTTGCAGGGAATGCTGGATCAAGAACACCCCAGCCACGTCGAAGTGCTCAACGCCGGAATTCCCGGTCACACCAGCTTTCAAGGGCGGCAACGGCTGGCGGCGGACCTCGAGAAATGGCGGCCACATCTGACGGTCATCACCTTCGGCAACAACGACGGCTGGCGCTGGGACGGACTCGCCGACAAGGAGCACGCGATCGGCGGGGGGGCTTCGGCAACGGCTTGGATGCATCACAGCCGCGCGTTGTCGTGGCTCCGCGCGTGCCGGCAGCAAGCCACTCAGGGACCGGCGGCGCAGGATGAATCCCGCTGGGCCGAGCAAGCGACGCTGAACTACTTCGACCCGAACGAACACTGGACGCCGCGCGTCAGCCTCGACGACTTCGCTGACAACCTGCAGGCGATGATCGCCCTGTGCCGCGCGCACGACAGCGAGGTGGTGCTCATCGTCTGGCCCGATCAGCGGCAGTTGTTGAATCAGCCGACCTGGCGACTGCCGTATCAAGCGGCCACTCGCCATGTGGCCGAGGACGCGGGAATCGCCTGCGTCGATCTCGTCCCGTCGTTTGAGTCGCTCGGCCGTTGGGGCGTGGATCGCTTCCTGCCGCGCGACGTGATCCACGTCGATCGCGCCGGCAATCGACTTGTCGCGAAAGCCATCGCTCCTCATGTGCGAAACCTGCTGCTGGGTGGCGACGTCGCCCAAACGCCGCGAGTCGATGCCCGCTGACAATTTTCAAATTGACAAGCATCGGTCATGCTCCGAGCGATGACGTCGGGCTGGAGTGCCCAACTTCCGGACATGAGGACAGGGCACGATGGGTTTGTTGATTGGCATGGACGAAGCCGGCTACGGCCCGAACCTGGGCCCGTTGGTGGTCACGGTCACGGTCTGGGAAGTCCCCGGCTCGCCCCGCGAGTTCGATCTGTGGTCGGCGATGGCGGACATCGCCTCGCCAGCGGCGACGAAAGACCCGCGGCGGTTGCAGATCGCCGACTCGAAGCAGGTCTATTCGCCGGGCCAGGGACTCGTCGCGTTGGAGAAGGCGGTGCTGAGTGCGTTGCAAATGCTCGACCACCGGCCGCGAACACTGTCACAACTCTGTCGGGCGTTGAACCCCGAGCCGTTCACCGCCGAGGAGACCCCTCCGAACAACCGCCAGCAGCCGGCTTGGTTAGAGAGTGACCTGCCGTTGCCGACCGAGGTCGAGGCTTCGCGGATCGCCGATCTTGCGACGAAGTGGCTGGAGTGCGGCCGCCAATCCGGAGCGACGCTGAAAGCGATTCGCAGCGAGATCGTGCACCCACAACGCTTCAACGCACTCGTGCGCGCGTGCGACAACAAGGCGCTCGCGCTGTCGCGGATCAGCCTGGGCTTGCTGCGATCCGTTTGGAACCCGGACGCCGAGCCGCCGACGCTCGTGATCTGCGACAAGCACGGCGGTCGCAATCGGTATGACGACTTGCTGGCCGAGGTGCTCGACGGGCAGATGATCTTCTCCGTCGGCGAGGGGCGCGAGCGGAGCGTGTATCGAATTGGCTCGACCGAGATTCGCTTCCAGATGAAAGCCGAAGCCAACTTCCCGGTCGCGCTGGCGTCGCTGGTCTGCAAATACGTCCGCGAGTTGTCGATGCACGTCTTCAACCAGTTCTGGGCGGAACACGTCCCCGGCTTGAAGCCGACGGCCGGATACCCGGTTGACGCCGCCCGGTTCCGAACGGACATTGCCGAGGCCCAGCAACGGCTGGGCATCACGGACGACGTCCTGTGGCGTGAGCGTTGAGAGGCATGTCCGATCCCATTCCGAATCGTCGTGATTTTCTGGCTGGCCGTGCGCTGCGCGACGAGATCGTCGCGGTCGGCCAAACGGCAGGCGACGCGCTGCTGGGCGAGGCGGATGAACCGCGTCGCGAACCGACCAGCGGCGCGACCGTTCGACTGGCAACGTCCGCGATGGCGACGGACTTCTCGGTCATTCTGAACGAAGCGCATCGCGATGATCCGCGGCAGCCCTTGCGGTGGGCCAGCGAAGCACTCGATGTGATCCATCTGCTCGAAGATCAGCTGAGCGTCTATCGCCCGCACACGGAACTGTCGCAGCTCAATCGAGTCGCCGCGACTCGGCCCGTCGCCGTGGAAGAGCGACTGTTTGAATTGCTGTGCCGTGCTCGCGAGATTTGGCGCGAGACCGACGGCTGCTTCGATCCGACATCCGGACCGTTGATCACGCTCTGGCGACAGTGCCGCAAAGAAGTGCGTCTGCCGACGGCCGCCGAGATCGCCGAACGGCTGACGCTGGTCGGATTGAACGCTGTGAAGTTTGGCGATGACAGCTCAATGGCCTTCGATCGAACCGGCGTCGAACTCAATCTCGGCAGCATTGGCAAAGGATATGCGCTCGACCGCGCGGCGGAGATCTTGCTCGAGCACGAACTCACCGAATGGTTGATTCAAGGCGGGCACAGCAGCGTGATCGCACGCGGCGGACACAATGGGTTGCCCGGTTGGCCGGTCGGCTTGCGGAATCCTCTGTTGCCGCAGCGACGACTCGGCACGATTTTGTTGCGCGATCAAGCGCTGGCCACAAGCGGCACAGCGGTCCAACATTTCCGTTTCGAGGGGAAGCGCTACGGCCACATCATCGATCCGCGCTCCGGCTGGCCGACGGACAACCTGCTGTCTGTGACGGTTCTCGCACCGACCGCCGCCGAAGCCGATGCACTCTCAACCGCGTTCTTCGTCGGGGGAGTCGAAATCGCGCGACGCTATTGCTCTAATCACCGATCCGTTTCCGCCTTGCTGATCCCGCCACCGGTTGGTGGTCTGCGGCTCGAGCCCGTAAACCTCGGCATCCCCCCGGAACAGATCTTTTGGAATGACGAATGACTGACTCGAAAAAGCTGTGTTGCGTCTCCATCGCGCTCATCGTGTTGCTGCGGCTCTCGATCGGCTGGCAATTCCTGTACGAGGGGCTGTGGAAGTTCAAAACACTGGCCACGCCGGCCCCTTGGTCGGCCGAGGGCTACCTCAAGAATGCACAGGGGCCGCTGCGGGACTCCTTTCGTAACATGACTGGCGATCCCGACGACTTGCAGTGGGTCGATCGGGATGCCGTCGCCGCGAAATGGGATGACTGGGCCGCTCGATTTGAAACGCACTACGGTTTGGATGAGGGCCAGAAGAAAAAGCTGTCCGATCTGCTCAACGGCGTAGCCGATTTTCATGTGGAGTTGGCTGAGTTGCCGGAGGGGATCTCTCCCAAAGATTTCGGCAAGAATGTGAAGTTCGATGCCAAGGCCAAGCGGCTGATCTGTGATGGCAAACTGCGGATGCTCAAGGCAGAACGAGAGAAGTTGTTGGGGCTCCTCAACGACGATCCTGAAGTGGATATCAAATCCGAGATTATCTTCAGCGAAGCGGTCAATCGGTTGTACGAGTTGGCGACTCGGCCGCAGGGGATCAGCGCGAAGGAGAAGCTCGGAGCATTGTTGGTCGGCAATCCAGAGGTCGCCGGCCGAGTCTTCAAAGAACACGAAGGGACCATCGACTACAAACGGATCGGCGATATCGACCTCTACAAATCCGAACTCGCTCGCTACGAGGCGAACCTTGCCAAGGCCAAACAGCAGAGCGCGATGCAATTCCCTCGCGACCATTTGCAGAAGCAATGGTCGGACATGCAAAAGCTCAAGGGTAAAGTCGTTGGACCGGTGAAGTCCTTGGACTCGGAACTCAAAGTCGCTGCCAAGAAACTGCTGACGCCTGAGCAACTCGCTCGCGGCCCGGTGCGACTGCCCTCCACACCGATCGACCGCATCAACCAACAAACGATGTGGGGTCTGACAATCCTCGGCGTGTTGCTGCTCGTCGGCCTCGGCACGCGCTACGCCGCGCTGGGCGGAGCAGTCATGCTGACGATGTTCTACCTCGCGATGCCTCCGTGGCCCGGTGTCCCGGAAGCTCCCGGCCCGGAGCACAGCTTCATCGTCAACAAGAACTTCATTGAGGTCATGGCTCTGCTGGCCATCGCCGCGCTGCCGACCGGCCACTGGTTCGGCCTCGACCGCCTGTGCTCAAAAGTTTGTTGCCGGAAAAACGCGAAGTGCTGTGGCTCAACGTCCACGACGGCGTGTGGATCAGCAACGCCATCTGCAACAAACTGAAGACACTTTGACACGAAGAAACTCGCTGAGACAATACCTCTGGCTGGCCACGAAAAACGGGCTGTCCGAAAACTGACAAAGGACTAGATCATGCAAATCACTCCAGAACAAAAACAGATGGGCAAGGACAACTTCAACGAAGCGGTCGGATTCAGCCGTCGTGAATTCCTGACGGGAGCTGCGGCGTCTGGCACGGGACTCGGGGCGTTTTACTTCGGCTATGAAAAACTGAAGGGCGAGCGAGTGCGGGTCGGCTTCATCGGGACCGGCGACGAAGGCAGCGTGTTGCTGACGCAGCATCCGCCGGAATACATGGAGATCGTCGCAGTCGCGGACATTCGGCCGACGAACTTGCGTCGGGCTTTGGACGGAGACGGCAATGACGACCGAGTGGGACTCATCAAGAAGCTCGGCGAGAAGACGGCGTTGGGAATCACGCTCTACGACGATTACCGCAAGTTGCTGGATGATCCGCGTGTCGAGGCCGTGGTCATCGCTACGCCGCTGATCTCGCATCACACGCTGGCCATCGAAGCCATGAAGAAGGGCAAGCACGTCCTGTGCGAGAAGCTGATGGCCAAGACCGTCACCGATTGCAAGTCGATGATCAAGACCGCGAAGGACACGGACAAACTGTTGGCGGTCGGACATCAGCGGCACTACAGCGTGCTCTACGACAACGCCTACAGCATCATCAAGATGGGGCTGCTCGGCGACATCAAACACATCCGAGCTCAGTGGCATCGCAACAACAGCTTCCCCGGCCGCGATTCGTGGAACAAGAAGGTCGATGCGAAAGATCTCGCGGTGCTCAAAGACAAGAACGAGTACCTCAAGGGCTTCGGCTTCGACGACGTCGAGCACCTCGTCAACTGGCGCGTTTACAACGCCACCGGCGGAGGCTTGATGGCGGAACTCGGCAGCCATCAACTGGACGCCAGCAGCATCTTTCTCGGCAAGGCCAAGCCGATCGCGTGCAGCGGCTACGGCGGCAAGAATTTCTACGGCGTGAAAGGTGTCGGCTCAAAGGACAAGCAAGAGGACAAGCGTGAGATCGACGATCACGTTTACGTCACCTTCGAGTTCCCCGGTCCGCACTACGAAGAAGACCACAACGACGTCGCCATCGTGACGTACTCGTCGCTGAGCACGAACCGTCTCGAACCCTACGGCGAGCAAGTCATGGGCAGCCGTGGCACGCTCATCGTGCAAACCGAACAGCAAGCGATGCTCTTCAAGGAAGCCAGCCCGGACACCGGCGGCGGCGGCGTCGAGCAGCGATTGTACGTCATCAACGGCAACGACAGCGGCCCAGTCCTCTCCGCCAGCGCGAGCCTCGCACCAACCTCCAGCGCCGCCGCAGCCGGAGCAACCGTCGAGAAGATCAGCCGCGGCTACACCGAAGAGATGGAGCACTTCTGTCATTGCATCCGCAACAAGATCGATGCTCCGCCGAAGGACGGCGGCCTGCGCTGCAACGGCACCGTCGCGATGGCCGACGCCATCATGGCTCTGACCTCGAACCTGGCGATGAAGCACAAGAAAAGAATCGTCTTCAAACCCGAATGGTTCGACCCAGAGAATCCCGCCGCGCCGGAGACGGAAAAAGACGTTGTGGGTTGAGGATCGTCACCAGGAGTGCCAAGGGTCGAACAGAATTTGGTTTGAATGTTTGGTGATCCTTGCGTTCTTGGCGGTCATTGAATGAGCTTTCACCGCCGTTCGGTTGTTTCCGAGCGGAGGTTTCTCTTTGAGGAGTCGCTCATGTCTCGCGCCGTTTCGTGCCTTGTCGCTCTGCTCGGATTAGCCTTTGGTGATTGGCAAGTTCGCGCGGCAGAGATCGTGATCGACACGCCGATGTCTCCACCGACGTGGGCATTGCTCGAACGGGAGTTGTTCAAGGCCAACACGATTGCGTGCCAGGAATTCTTCCAGCGGTACTTCGATGATCGTGGCTACCTCGAATGCGTTGAGCGGTGGGGCGGAGACGACGGGCCGGATGATGCGATTGAGAATTTGCAGGACTGGCCGACGCTGCACATGCTCGGCGGGCCGGATGTCGTGCGGGACATGGTGGCCAAGGCGTGGGAGGGACATCTCCGGCAGTTCACGGCGGCGAAGACGAAGGAGGTCGAGTTCGCTCGCGACGGCATGTACTACCGCGAGTTCCCCGTGATGATGGACTGGCTGCACAACGGCGAAGGACTGTGCGTTTTTAATTTGATGGGGCTGTCGGCTCCGCATGCTCCGAAGTTTTCCGAGCGAACTCGCCGCTTCGCCGATTTCTACGTCCCGGCTGAGGACAATCCGCTCAATCACACAGCGACGGCGAACTACGACTCCAAGTTAAAAATCCTTCGCAGCATGTTCAACGGCAGCCGCGGGCCGTTGCTCCGCAAGGCGACGGCACTCGATTGGGCGGGCGATCCGATTGAGATTGAAGGCCGCTTCAAACCGGGACACGGCGAGCGGACGTTTGCCGAGATGCTCAAGCACTTCGAGGAATACACCGACACGCTCGGCGATCATCCGCAAAACTTGCTGGCGACATCGCTGGCCTTCAATGCATTCGCGGCGACTCACGAGGACAAATACAAACGCTGGCTGCTGGAGTACGTCGATGCGTGGTGCGAACGAGCGGCCGCGAACAACGGGATTCTCCCCTCGAACGTCGGACGTGACGGCAAGATCGGCGGCGATGCCAGCGGCAAGTGGTACGGAGGCACCTACGGCTGGGGCTTCACGGTGACTGATCCAGTCACCGGCAAGAAGGCTCATCGCAGCACGGTACGGCTGAGCTTGACCGGTTTCGGCAACGCGCTGCTGTTGACCGGCAATCAGAAATATGTCGATGTCTGGCGGCGGCAGATCGACGCAGTGAATTCGAATGCGAAAGTCGTCGATGGGAAGAAGCAGTATCCGCAGATGTTCGGCGATCAGGGTTGGTACGACTTTCAATCCTCGCCGTGGGAGCCGGGTCTCTTGGAGATCGCGTATTGGTCGATGCGTGACGATGACCTCACGCGAGTCGCGGGCAACCCGTGGATCGCGTACCTGCAAGGCCGAGCGCCGGCTTATGCCGAGTCCGCGTTGCGAAGCGACTTGAATAGGATTCGTCAACGAGTCGCGGCGATGCGACAGGACACCACGACTCCCGACACACGCTTGTCCGATGACCCGATGAAGTTCAATCCCTGCTCGGTTGATAGCCTGATTCATCTCGTGCTGGGCGGGATCAATCCCGGCAAGATCGGTTCCCCGTTGCACGCGCGGCTGCGGTATTTCGATCCGCAACATGGCCGCCCGGGATTGCCGGCCGACGTCGCGGCGCTCGTCGATCGTCTGACGACCGATGAAGCCCGTGTGACTCTGGTCAACGTGCATCAGACTGAACCGCGCGCCGTACTCGTGCAAGCCGGAGCCTACGGCGAGCATCAGATCGAAACGCTGACACTCGACGGTCAATCGCGTCCCGTCAACGATCGCCGAGTGATCGTCCATCTGCCTCCCGGCTGCGGCGGGACTCTGACGCTGCGAACCAAGCGTTATCAAAATGTCGTCCGGTTCGATTGAGAGTTCGAGCGCAGTTGAGATTTGAAGTCTGAGATTTGACATGGGACGCTGGCCAGATCAACGACGTTCGCAATGGACCACGTTTGGGATTCTGTTCGTCCTGTTTCCGCTGCTGTGCTGGTTGGCGTGGTGGTTTGTGCGGCGCTGATGGGACTCAATCGCCAACGTCATCGGGCGAGCCACCCGCTGTGGAAACCGGACGTTCGCTGCGTTCTTTGAGGCCGCGGAGCACAACCAACCAGAGCGTGCCGATGAGCACTCCGCTGATGATCAGTGCCCACGCGCCGTCGCGGCGCAGTCGCGAGGCCATCGCGGCCACCGGACGGAGCACCGCCGATTTACGTTCCTGCACAATCGCGAACCAGCCGGTGTCACCAACGCGGCAGAACGCGGCCAGCCATTCGCCGCCGTATTGCTGCGGATCGAATTCACCGGCTGGATCAAGATAGTCACGCATTTGAATCACGACCGAAGCATCGGTTGGCTCACCAGGCCGAGAGGTGGGTTGGAGTTGTACGATGGTCTCGTCCGACAGCCGTAATGCCGGTACTTCCTCTTGGGCCGGGTCGTCACGGCGTTTTTCGCTGATCCACGGATGGTCGAGCAGTTGCCAATTTCGATCGTCGATCAGCACGATCTTGCGAGAGCTGTCCCCTTCTTCCTCGGCCTCTGCGTCACGATGCCGGCCAGGAACATACGGTGACAGCAACTGCGCCAGTTCCATTGAGCGTCCGAGGACGCCGATCACTCGCTCATGCTTTTCATCCCACACCGGCACGGTCAGCGAAACCATGTTGAGACCAGTGGCTTGGCTTTTGTACGACAACGAGACGTGCGATTTGGAAATCGGTTGGATGTCCGATGGAACCGTATCTTCATCGAATTGGTCTCCCAGACCGTGAAAGTAATCGCGATACGAAAAATTCTTGTCGAAGGTCTTCTCCTCCTGAGGCTCGCGCCAGCGTTGGAAGCCGCGATGATCGGTGAGATACCAACTGCCATCGCGGTTGAGCCCCAATCGACGATACGCCTCGTCAGCTCGCGATTTTTCCTGGGCCAGTAACAGTCGCAGTTCAGTCCGTTCCGACCAATCGCGAGCAGCGGCGGAATGGATGGTATTCACCAGAATCGGATCGTCGGCAACTTTTGCGAGTTCGGCAGTGCGTTTGTCGATTTCGCGAGCGACACTGCGTGCGAGAATCTCCACGGAGAGCACGTCGCTTTCCAACGCTCGCGTCGTGACATTGCGCGTTGCCGAATCGACCGCATCTCGCATCGAGTCGAAGTAGAACATCCCCAGCGCGAGCAGCAGCAGCACGGGGCCGAGTCCTCCCAAGGCCAGCAGTGGACGGAATGATTGCGACCGCTCACGCTGGTCAATCGCGTCGAGCACTGCTGTCGCGTTGGCGAATCGTTTCGCCGGATCCGATTCGAGGCAACGATCGACGATCTCCGCCAGCCGTCGGTCCACGCCACGCACTCGCCGGTGCGCCGACGGCTTCCCCCCGTCACGCACCAGTTGGCGGTACTCGGCCAGACGCTCATCGAGTGACGCGGACAACTCGATGCGGCGCTCGGCCTCCGGAGTGCGATGCGGCGGCGCTCCGCACAGCAGGTGATACAGCACCGCTCCCAGCCCGTACACATCCCAACGAGCATCCGGCACGGCTTGCAAGTCCGCCTGTTCGGGAGCCATGTAGAACAACGTGCCGAGTGCCGGAGTTTGTTCGCACGACAGCCGAGACTGTCCGAAGTCGCACAGCCGCGGCTCCAGGTCCGCATCGAGCAGCACATTCGCCGGCTTTAAATCGCAATGCAGAACTCCGCTGCCGTGAGCATGCACGAGCGCCTGCAAGATTCCCTTCGCGATGCGCACCGCCTCGCGAGCCGAGAGCGGCCCGTCGACCAACAACGCTGCGAGCGAACCACGCTCCAAATACTCCATCACGTAGTACGGCGGATCGCTGTCCCAACCAACCTCCAACAATCCCACCACATTTCGCGACGTGTAAAGGATCGCCAACTTTTCGACTTCACGACTGAGCAGCGACCAGTCCAATCCGCCGCGATGCGAATACACCTTGACGGCCACCAGCTTCCCCGTGTTCTTCTCGCGCGCTTGCCACACGGAACCGTACGCCCCTTCGCCAAGGCATCGCAGAATCGTCAGTCCTGGCACGCTGACGGTCGGGACTCGGCGTTGGCTGAGTGCGAGTGACTTTGTCAGCGCGGCTTCGTCCTGGCGTTCGGTATCGCCGGACATTCGCTTGGATTTCGTGGCGGATTCAGTCGCATCCATTTCGGCAGCATCCCGTTGGTCTTGCTTGCGGAGAGATTCTCGCGACCGATTCCACGAATCGAAAGGGTGGGCTTTCCAATGGCGGCGAAGCGGTCTTGCCTCGGCATTTTTTTTTGGGCTAGAACCCCGACTATCCAGCGAGTCGGCGGAACCGCAGCGCATCGGGCTCCCGTCGACAACTCTCAGCGGAAAGGATGACGCAAGATGATCACCGTGGATCAATTGGCGAGACAACTCAGCGGCGAAGTCGTCGGAAATCGCGAACGCGAAATCACCAACGCGAAGGCGTTGCAAAAAGCGACCTCGGACGACGTGACCTTCGTGGCGGATGACCAGAACTTGCGAAAGCTCGGCAAATGCTTGGCGGGGGTCGTGCTGGTCAATGCCGAGCGGTTGGCAACCGCTCAACAATTGATGGCCTTGAGCGACACGACGTTTATCGTCGTGGCCGATCCGCTGACGGCATTCGTCGAGACCATGAAATTTTTCCGGCCACAGCGCGAACGGCCGCAAATCGGCATTTCACCGCACGCTCACATTGATCCAACCGCGAAGATCGGCCCGAACACGAACATCCATCCCGGCGCGGTCATTGGGCCGGATGTTGTCATTGGCCGCGATTGCGACATTCATCCGGGCGTCGTCGTCGGAGCCGGTTGTCAGATCGGCGAACAGACAACAATCCATCCGCACGCGGTGTTGTATCCGGAGATCACGATCGGCAGCCGAGTCTTGATCCACGCGAATGCGGTGCTCGGCGCGGACGGCTTTGGTTACCGGTTCGAGCAAGGTCGTTTCGTGAAAATCCCGCAACTTGGCACAGTTCGCGTTGATGACGACGTCGAGATCGGAGCCTGCACGACAATCGACCGCGGCATGATTGGTGCCACCATCATCGGTGAAGGAACCAAGCTCGATAACCTCGTGATGATCGGGCACAACTGCGAGTTGGGAAAACACAACGCATTCGTCTCGCAAGTCGGATTGGCTGGCTCAGTGACGACGGGAGATTACGTCCGATGTGCTGGGCAAGTCGGCATCGCAGATCACGTGCATCTGGGGACCGGCTGCACACTGGCAGCGAAGGCTGGAGTTCACAAAAACATTCCAGACGGTCAGACCCACGTCGGAACTCCCGCGGGGCCGATTGACGAGCAATTCAAAGTCATGATGGCGATCCAAAAGGCGCCAGAGATGCGAACTCAACTTCGCCAACTCGAACGGCAAGTCATCGAGTTGACCAAGCAACTGAACGAACTCCGTGACCAGATGACGGAGTCGCTGACCGAAGCGACGGCCGCATGAATTGATGATTGATCATTGGCTGTTGGTTATTGGTGGTTTGCCAATAGCCAATAGCCAATAGCCAATAGCCAATAGCCAATAGCCAATCATGTCGATCGAACTTTCATCACCACCGACGTTAAAACTGCCGGGAGTCTC
The DNA here is from genome assembly GCA_945861865.1 of Candidatus Kuenenia stuttgartensis. Classification (GTDB taxonomy): domain Bacteria; phylum Planctomycetota; class Planctomycetia; order Planctomycetales; family Planctomycetaceae; genus SXKJ01. The sequence goes on from CAMAWN010000054.1 coordinate 29,501, forward strand.
CTCCGGCCAGAGGATCGGATTGTTGGCCGGGGCGGGACGCTTTCCGATCGTCTTCGCCGAGGCTGCCCGGCGCGAAGGGCACTCCGTGCATGGCGTGGGAGTCGATGGCCTTTTTCCCGAGGAGCTGCGTGAACTCTGCGACACATTCGCCACAACGACACTCTCGAAAATCGGCCGAGCGATTCGGCTGTTTCGGCGGGCCAAGATCGATCATGTCGTGATGGCTGGAAAGATCGAAAAGGTCGCACTCTTTCAGAAATGGCTGTGGGTGAAGCTCGTTCCCGATTGGCGCACGCTGCACATGATGCTGCGATTCTGGTCCGACAAAAAAGATGACACGCTGCTGTTGGCGGTCATTCGTGAGTTCGAGCGTGACAACATTCACTTTGAATCAGCCCTCAAATATTGCCCGGAGTTGCTCGTGAAACATGGCTTTCTGACGCGCCGCAAGCCGACACCGGCGCAATGGACGGACATCCGCTTCGGCTGGGAAATGGCCAAGGAAATGGGCCGCTTGGACATCGGCCAATCAGTCGTCGTCCATGACTCGGCCGTGATCGCCGTGGAGGCGATCGAAGGGACCGATCAAAGCATCCGTCGCGCGGGAGAACTTTGCCGTCGCGGATTCACCGTCGTGAAAGTCGCGAAGCCGCAACAGGATCTGCGCTTCGACATGCCGACGATCGGCCTCAAGACAATCCAGACGATGCACGAAGCCGGTGGCCGAGTGCTCGCCATCGAATCCGGCATGACAATCTTCCTCGACCAGCAAGAGGTCATCGACCTCGCCGACAATCTGGGGATCGCCATCGTCGCCGTGAAGGCTGAAGAGCTGTCGCTGCCGCTTCGCATCGCCGGCTAGCAGACGTTTCAAAATAACTCGACGTGCAAGCGAGAGGTTCGCGGCACCGAGACATTGATCACTCGCTCGCGCGTCGTGCTAGCAGACGCATTCGCTGCCACAACAGGTGAGGTCGTCGAGGTACATCCCCCAGAAGCGATACTTCTGCAAGGCGGATGTGTCGACCCCCAACCGCTGGCCAATCTGGTCAGCGACAACGCCAAAACGTTGCCGGAATTTGTAAATGAAGCAGAAGACCAACCGCTCGTGCCGCACCAGCGAACCGACCAGGAACAGTCCCGGTGTGACCGTCGATTCATCGACCGAATTGAGCAGCGGGACGCCGTCCTCTCGCCAGTCGAAGAGTTCGCGGATCAGCGTCGGACTGCCTTCGAAACCGGTCGCCAGGATCGGCTTTCGTTTGGTCAACCAGCGTTCTCCAGAAGCCTCGATCACCGCATAGCCGCCACGCTGCTTTTCGATCCGCTCGATCTCGACTTCGTCGATCAGTTCGATGAGGTTGTCGGGGGTCTCCAGCAACCGGTCCCAGGTGAACGGCGACAACGTGATGCTCGGATCACTGGCATCGCTCGACCAGACGGAGTTCCGTTCGAGCACACGGACTTTCTTGCCGGCATTCGCGAGATGCACGGCGGCGTCGACGCCACTTTCATAGCCGCCGATCACGATGAACTCGTCGCCGGCCAAACGCGTCCAAGATCGCACACGGCTGTTGTGAACGCAGTGCTCGGCACCGAGGAACGGACGCAGCTTCGGATATTGAAACTCGCCAGCCGCCCAGACGACAGTGGCCGCTCGAATTCGCCCGACAGATGTTTCCAGTTCAAATCCGCCGCCGGGGCGGGCCGTCAACGACAGCACATCGACGCCAGTCTGTACCGAAAGATGAAAGTACTCGACGACCGATTTCAGATAATCGGCGTATTGCCGTCCTGTCGGATGCTCACATTCGAGCGTGAAAGCGGGCGAGGTGCCGATCGCGATGCTGTTGAGATCGAGCGTGCCGAATGAATTCGACGGAAATGACGGCGTGATCAATCGCATCTCGCGCGGCCAGCGACGAAACGAACCGCCAATTTCGTGGCGTTCGAGGATGACTGCCGGGACGTCGATCTCCTGCAAAGCCCGCGCGATGCCGATTCCCGCCGCTCCCGCACCCACGATGACGCATGGCCACTCGCGAGAGACCTTGGATTTTCGACCCTGAGCCATGTGATTTCTCGTGATCTTCGTCTGCGTGGTCGCCAAGTCGTGCAATACCGCACAATGAAATACTTGATTTATCAGGAATTGGCGGAAGGCGCAACCCGCAGACGCGATCCGACTGCGAGGTTCCTCTCAGATTGTCGTCGATAGGCGTCCAGTGACTCAAGAATGCAAAACCTTTTTTGTCGAATGGGGACTTCGAGCTTGTCAACACGGCCTAGTGGTTGGACAACTTGGTTTTGACAGGGCGGATCGTTTCTGGGAGACATCGCTGTTGACGGATTGAGAGTCTCATCCAGGAGCGAGTCATGGGCAAGGATGCCAAGTTTGTGGTTCGATTGTCGGTGTCCGAGCGTTTGAGCTTAG
>CAMAWN010000055.1 GCA_945861865.1 Candidatus Kuenenia stuttgartensis
TCCTGGGTGATGTTGGTCGGCTCCGCAAGTGTCAGTGATCGTGAGATCGTCTTGAAGTCTGCGAACCGCACTTTCAACTCCACCGTGCGGCCCTTGATGTCGTGCTGTCGCAAGCGGCGAGCGACCTGTTCGACGAGATCCACCAACCAGGCTCGCAGCACCTCCATATCGACGATGTCTTCGGCGAACGTGGTTTCGTTGGAAATTGACTTGGCCTCGCGATCGGGAACCACCTGACGATCATCAATCCCGTGGGCGAGCTGCCAATAGTGCTCACCGGACGAACCGAAGAGGTCGTTGAGCGTGTCGAGCGGCATCTGTCGCAGTTGACCGATCGTGCGAATCTTGAGTCGCTCGAAAACTTGGCCGGTGACTTGGCCGACTCCCCATAGTCGACCGACCGGCAGAGGATCGAGAAAGGATTGTGTTTCATCGGGTTCGACGACGACGAAGCCATCGGGCTTCTTCACGTCGCTGGCGATCTTGGCGACGAACTTGTTGGAAGCCACGCCGACGGAAGCGACGAGCCGAAGCTCCGCACGAATGCGCTGTTTGATCTGCCGGCCAATTTCAGCAGAGGGACCAAAGATGGATTCGCTGCCGGTGACATCGAGAAACGCTTCGTCGAGTGACAGCGGTTCGACCAACGGCGTGAACTGCTCAAAGATGTCTCGAATCTGCCGGGACACCGAGGCGTAGTAATCGATCCGAGGTTTGATAAAGACCGCCTGCGGACAGAGTCGCTTGGCGCGGGCTGCCGCCATCGCACTGTGAACGCCGAACTTGCGGGACTCGTAGTTCGCCGCAGCCACGACGCCACGACCTTCCGCCGAACCACCGACGATCACGGGCTGGCCGACGAGCGACGGGTTATCGCGTTCCTCGACCGAGGCGTAAAAAGCGTCCATGTCGATGTGGAGAATCATCTGGCACCCAAGTCTGTCATTTGCCGACGAACCCGATCTTTGTCCTGCTGGAAAAGGTCTCACCATTCCGGACAACTGAAACCATTTATTCTTGGCACTGCTCCACCATTCGATTGACCCACGCCATCTTTTGCGTTTGCAAAGAAGGCAACGGGTGCAGAAATTTGTTCGTTGTTCCCGCTTTCAGTAGTCCCTTGATCGTCTTGTTCTTAGTGATTCTCGATGTGCAGCGTTCAATCAGCGGGTCCAGTTCCGCACTCACTCCCCATGCGCAGATGACGGCAATTGTCTTGTCGGTGGTCATCTTCAACGCCAGTTCGTTCTTTCGTCTGATGGAAAAAATGGAATGCGAATCAAACGAAGCTTCGTCCTCTAATCCTTTGAACTGCTTGAAGAACTCGCCACTCTTGGAACAGCGCAGGTCCGAGAGATTCAGAACCCTCACATGCCGCCATTCGCAATGGTGCATCAACCGCATCACTTGATATTGCGTCGTATCGGGTTTGGTCGGAACCAGCGAGATGGGCAATTCAGGGAGTGCATCGGCAGCAATGCGATTTTTGACCTCGACGAGCGGTCGAGAGGAACCGGGATTCATCATGATGAAAACCGCGTCAGGCTGGCGCTGGGAAAGCGCTGACATTTTGTCGGGAGTCTGAGATTGCTCGATGATTTCGAGCACACTTCTGCATTCCACAAACTTGTTTCGAGAAAACTCCACCGTGTAAAAGTGGCCGAAGACGTCGTACCGGTTTTTCAATTCGTCCGCGGGAATGAATCGGACCATCGCATGTCCTTGAAGTTTTGCCGTTTTCGATCTTTGGAAGCTGCGGGATCATCCGGTACTCGCCGCTTCGAGGGTCTTCGCTTCGTGGCGATCTTCATTGACGGCCTGGAATTCGCCGGAGAAACGCTGGTCTGCGCGTTGGGACTGCGTGACGACGACACGAAGCAGGTGCTCGACCGCTTGACCGTTGACGGTTGTGCCCCAGCAACTGCCCGAATCCAGCAGCACTGGTCGCCCACCCTCACAGCGAATCTCAAACTGCAATCGCGAGCAACTCAGATCATTCAGCACTCCGTCGCAATCGATGCCACGTCCTGCGGTCCATGACCGATCGGCTGGGATTGAAAACACGGTTCCCAAATCCGGCCCCGCAATAATGGCAATCTGCATGACATTTTCTCCGCGGCTGTCCGAGAATTCGCGACCATTGTATCGTCTATTGAAACGAGGTGACTCTCAATCATTCCCTCTCCTTCCGGGAGAGGGTGGCCGAAGGCCGGGTGAGGGACACAAACGCGTTTGATGTTCTACCTCGGCACATCGACCACAAACTCACCACCCAACGACCCGACACCCTCAACCCAACTCTCTCCCCAAGGGAGAGGGGCCGATGTGATGACACTCAGCACCAACTCCAAGCACATCCTGATCGGCACGGCCGGGCACATTGATCATGGGAAGACTCGCCTCGTCGGCAAGCTGACTGGCATCAACACCGATCGGTTGCCGGAGGAGCAGGCGCGGGGGATTTCGATTGATCTGGGTTTCGCGCACTTCGAGCAAGAGGGTATTCAGTTCGGTGTCGTCGATGTGCCGGGGCATGAGCGGTTCGTGAAGAACATGGTCGCGGGGGCGACTGGTGTGAATCTGGCGATGCTGGTGATCGCGGCGGATGACAGCGTCATGCCACAGACGCGCGAACATTTGGAGATCATGCAACTGCTCGGCATTCCAACCGGATTGGTGGCACTCACGAAGATCGACCTCGTGGAGCGAGACTTCGTGGAATTGGTCGCGGCCGACATCGAAGACTTTTTGCGCGGCACATTTCTCGAAGGCTGTCCGATCGTCCCGGTCTCGTCACAGACCGGCGAAGGACTCGATGAACTCAAGGCGACGCTGGTACGAGTCGCTCGCGAAGTTGTCTTGCCGGAGGCGAACGACCTGTTCCGATTGCCGATTGACCGTGTCTTCAGCGTCGCAGGTCACGGTACGGTCGTGACCGGTTCGGTGATGAGCGGTTCGGCCACCGCCGGCGAGACGCTGGAACTGCTGCCCGAATTGCGCGAGGTCCGCGTGCGCGGTGTGCAGCATCACGGGCAGCAGGCCGATAGCGCGGCGGCTCGACAACGCACAGCGATCAACCTCGCGGGAATCAAGAACGAAGATGTCGAACGCGGTATGGAACTCGCCTCGCCCGGTTACTTGTTGCCGACGCGGCGAATGCTCGTCGAATTGCGGAACCTGTCGTCGTCACCGCTCGTGTTGCGTGATCGGCTGGTGTTCAACTTGCATCTCGGCACGTGCGAAGTGCTCGCGCGGATCAATCTCAAAGGCCGCACGCTGCCGCCGGGTGAGGTCGGCTTCGCGGAACTGCGGACAAAAGAACCGATCGTCGCGGCTCACGGACAGCGCTTCATCCTGCGTCGTATCTCGCCGAGCATCACGGTTTCCGGCGGCCGGGTGCTCGATCCGTGTTTGCCAGTCGGTAAGCGGATCAAAGACCTCGTGTCGCTCGGTTCGAGATGGGCACAGACTTCGGATGTCGCGCGGTTGTCGGCGTTGATCGCACAAAAGGACAACCTCGACGATTCACCGCTGGAAGCCGCGCGGCGTGCCGGTATTCAGCCACCGCGTTATCGGCAATTGCTCGACGAGCTGCGTTCGTCGGGCCAATTGATTCGACTCGGCAGCGCCGAGCGTGGCCTGCTCGTTCACAAGGACCGACTTGTCGCGTTGTCGGCGTCGGTGATGAAGACTGTCCGCGAAGTGCTCGCCAAACATCAGCCGCGTCGAGCGTTGCCGCGCGAGTTGTTCCTCTCCGCCTGCCGCGAGATCACACATTCTTCGCTGCTGGATGCCGTCTTCAATCATCTGCTCGTGAAGAATGAGTTGGTCAAAGTTGGCCCGCAGATCGGTCCGGCTGACGCTCAGGTCAAGCTCACGAAAAACCAACAGGCCGTGCGCACGAAACTGCTCGAAACGATCGCCGCCGCCGGTCTCATGCCGCCCACCACGAAAGAACTCGCCGCGACCGTCGGCCAATCGCTGGAGCAAATCGCGCCGCTGCTGCACGTCAGTTGCGAAGACGGCCTGCTGGTGAAGATTGCCGAAGACTTGTACTTCGCACCCGAAGCGATCGAACGGGCGAGGCAACTCTGCGCCGAATTCCTCGACAAGAACGGCCCCGCCACGATGGCTCAACTGCGCGACGCTTGGGGAGTCAGCCGTAAATTCTCTGTCCCGCTGTGCGAGTTCTTTGATGCCAGCAGCCTGACCGTCCGCAACGGCGACCTGCGCGTCGCGGGGCCAAAGTTGTCTCATCCTTTGTGAGCAAGCCATACCACTCGCGGCGTTGAATGAGATATTTCCCTGTTTGTGAGTTTCCGCGACACAGCGAATTTGCCGCTCACACCGACGCGATCTGCGAACTCTGACGCAAGATCGCGGCATAGGGTCTGACGGGACCGATCACGTTGGTTCTCGACACTTTTGGTTTTCCGTTTCCGTTTTCCGGGTTTTCCGCTGCGTCAGTCCTTCAACGATGCGAGCGCGGAGACTTGGGCGGCGATGCGATCCAAGAACGACGAGGCTTCGTCGGCGATTTGCGAAATGGTTTTGCGCAGGTCGGCTTGTTGGGCTTCTTGGACCATCTGCGCATAGCTGAGACCGCCGGACTGGCGGCTAAGTTCCGCGTCGCACTGCCACGCATCATCGACCTGCGTGAGCTTGTATTCGGGCAGTAAGCGTTCGACGTACTTTCGCAGGTAGCGACGATTCTCTTGGCAGACGAACGTCGTCAAGCCTTCGTCTTCGGGAGACCAGGCGTTCGTGAAGTTCGCGGCCAGCGAACCGCGCGGCTTGGTGACTCGCATGGCGTGAAGCTGCACGGATTCGATAGGCGCGGCGGCGAGTTCGCGCAGCAGCTTGGGCCAGTCGAGGCCCAATTCTTTGCGGCCGATCTCGTGATAGGTCACCAAGTCTTGCACCGGTCGATTACGCGGCGTGTAAAGGCCGTCGAGCAGCTTCATCGTCAAGCCGGGCCGAATCGACTTGATGAGCGAATCACCGACGATATGAACCAGCCAGCCGCACAAGTACGCCAGCTTCGACTCGCCGGGCGGATAAAGATCGAGCGCGTCTTGAAACGTCATCGCGGCGTAGTCGGCCAAGTGGTCCCACGGCACCGTGTGCTTGCGCTCGGCGAACATGCCAACCAAACACGAGATGTGCTCGGCCATAGAAGCGATCGTGAATGTCGCGTGCTCGGTACTCGCGCCCCTCATGCCAGAGCGTCCACGGCTTGACCGCGCCGCCGGTGAGCGGACTCTTGGTCAGCGGCACAGTGCCGTATCCAACTTCCTCGCCGGTATCGACGCAAATCGCTTCTGGCAGGGTCTGAATATCACAGCCCAAGTACGCCCCGCACAGATAGGTGGCCCACTGACGCTTCAACAGCGCCGCGAGTTTCGGCTGCCTGCCCCGCAGTTTCTCCGCCGCCAACACCGCATACATCGTGTGACCAACGATCCCGCTCATTGAAGGTTGCTCCCGCTTCAAACCAAGTCCATCCGAATTACGATGTCCGCGACAGACGACGAGACGAAGATGTTCCCTTCGTAGTTGAAGAGTCAGGTCGGTTTCAAGAAATAGTGATGATGTCAACCAGCTTGGCGTTGTGATGCAAGTGTGGCGGTGAGTGCGGTCGTCAATTGCGAAATGTCACGATCACCCTTGATGCGTCGGAAGCGTTGTTCCGCTCGGAGCAGGCCGGCGCTGCACCAACTGAGTTTCCTGTCACCGTCGCGCCAGCGTTTGACTCGGCGAGTCAGCATTCGAGGGACATCCTCTTGTTTAATTTACAACCCAGGAAATGCCATTCGGGTTAGGGAGGACGGACGCGAGGAACTCGGCAACGTGATCGCAGACGAGTTGAAACGCAGCGAGTTCTTTTGGGCCTGCGGTTTTTTCGACGGGGCCGCGCAGCGCGGCGAGTTGTCGTTCAATTTCGTCTCGTGGCAGCAGGTGCAGGCGTGTGGCGAGGATCGCGGCTTCGAGAACGGCGTGCTTCGCTCGGTTGAAGCCGATGAAGTCTCGCAGGCGGCCAACGTGGACGACTCGCGCGCGGATATCGGTGCGGTCTTGTGTCGTGTCGTGCGATTCGATTTCAAACTCGTACCATCGGCAGGCGGAGGCGAGGACTCGGCCGGTGATCTTCTCGGCGGCGAATGTTTCCGGAATCGCGTCGAGTTTCCCGATGGCAGCTTTCGCCAGCAGCAGCACGTCATCGACGACGTGGAAAACCCCGTGCGGCCGCTGCTGCAAATTGCGAAACGTCTGCGACGTTTGGAACGGTCGCAGGTGTAGCCACGTCAGCGACTCATCGACGATCGGCCCCATCGGGGCGACGTTGAGTTCGCCGGCGGCGTTCAAGCTGGTGACAATGCCTTCGAGAATCATGGTTGGATCGTAGAGCGTTTCGGCCGCAATTTCATTGACTCAAACCAGAGAGGGTCATTGGTCATTTTGCCTGCCGGATAATCAATGACCAATAGCCAACAATCCATTCTGTCCTTCCGCCATTCAATTTCGATGTCGTCCCGTGTTGCTGCTGACGACAGGCCGTGGCAGAATCGTCGACCATGAGACGGGCCGTGTGCGACGTGCTGACGTGGATTCTCGCGGTGGTCGCGACGTCGCTGACGTTCGCAGACGACTCGACATCCAAAACGGAGCCGGAGCAGTTTCCGCAGTCGGCGAAGTTGGCTCGCGATCGGCGGGCGGATGCGGTGTTGGAAACGGCACGCACGCAGTTGCGGCAGAAGGACTTCGCAGCGGCGATCGTAGCGTTGCAGGAATTGCTCGACGGACCGAACGCCTTTGCCGGTGGCGGAGCAAGCGTGCCGAGTTTTGTCGAAGAGGCGACTCGATTGCTGCGCGAGATGCCGGCTGCCGGACGGGAAGCCTACGAACGATCGCACGGAACCGAAGCGAATCGATTGTGGCAAGCAGCTTTGCAAAACGGACGGCTCGATGCTTTGCGAGAAGTCGTCGCGAGGTTCGGAGCGACGACGGCCGGTTGGTCCGCGCTGCGTGACTTGGCAGCGAGGCATGCCGATCGCGGCGAGTGGTCGCTGGCGGCGTCCGCATCGATGCAACTGTCACGGCATCCGCATTCAACCACCACCCGCGAGACCGGTTGGATCGTACGCTGGGTGTTGGCGGAATCTCGCCAGTCGAGTCACGAGCGTACGGCTCGCGAGTTGTGGCTGCGGTTTCGAAGTCGGTTGGAGGCATCACCCGTGGCGGCTGGAACGACGGGCAAGAACTTGGCCGAGTGGCTGGAATTGCAGTTGCCCTCGGCGAGCGACGAACGGCGGACGCCCGACGAATGGCGAACTTCGCTCGGTTTGGCTCCGTCCGGGCACAACGTTTTGCAAATCGCCGCAGAGTTGGATGGTGATCCGGCGTCGTGGCTGAAAGAGATCGTCGCTGAGTGGGAACGCTACGACGTGCCGGCGTTGCCGAGTGCTCAGCCGTTGGTGGTCGGCGATGTCGTGGTCGCGCGATTCGCACATCCGGCGAAAGTGGTCGCGGTCGATGTGCGGCGCGGGAAGTTGTTGTGGGAGCAGTCGCTCGCCGGATCGCTCGGTTCGACCGCATCGGATTTGCAGCGGCATCCGGGAATTCGCACGCCGTTGGTCGAGGAACTGCAACGGCGATGGTTCGGTGATTCGGTGCGCGGTCGCCTGACGAGCGACGGGCGGCGGCTGTTTCTCGTGCGCGACTTGGAAGATCTCGATTTGAAACCGGGAGCGGGTTCGCGACTGCGGAATCATCTCGAAGCCTGGGACTTGGCGACGGGCGAGCGGCGGTGGCGCATCGGCAGTTCCGTCAACGAACCGCCGACCGGTTTCGAGGGGCTGTACTTTCTCGGCCCGCCACTAGCGACGGACGGATTGTTGTACGTCGTCGCGCAGCGCGAGTTGCAGGTCGCGTTGTGGGTACTGCGAGCGAGCGACGGGCAACTCGAATGGACGTTGCCGCTGGCCGAGACCGACCGGTTGCAATTCAAAGACCCAGGTTGGCGTCACGTCGCGTGCCCGGTCACGTGGGCCAGCGGCCGCTTGATCTGTCCGACGGGAGCCGGCTGTTTCGTGGCCGTCGATCCAATCACGCGATCACTGGCGTGGAGCGTTCGCTTTGAGCGAGATGACATTTCGTCGGCGACAGGATTCCTCGCAACGGATCGCGACCGACCATTCGCGTCGCGTTGGTGGGAATCGTGGCGGGAAGTCGAGAGTCGAGAACTGACATTCGATTCGAAATCCAAGCAGTTGTTGCTGGCTTCTCCCGAATCGCGATCGCTCCGTGCAGTCCAGGTCGAAACGGGGGAAGTCTTGTGGCGAGCGAGATTCGACGAGCCGTTGTTCTTGGCGGCGAGCGATTCGAGCGTGCTGGTCTTCGAGCGGACTCGCGTGACCGGGATTGATCCCGCCAACGGCCGCGTGCGCTGGCAGACGGCGCTGTCTGTGCCGGACGGACCGGGCGATTGGATCGGAGCCAATTATGTTTGTCCGACGCTCGGCGGTTGGTCGCTCATCGACTCCGCGACGGGACAAGTTCGACGATCCGAGGGCGGATTCCGATGGAACGTGGACTTGGATCGCAACAACACAACTCCGGAAAAACTGCTTGTCCCGAACACCGGGCGTCTTGTGCGAGTCGGCTCGCGCTGGGCGGTCTTGTCTCCGAGCCAGTTCGGTTTGTTTGAGAATATCGCCGATCGGCAATCGGCCGCCTCCGAACGCATGCGGTCCAAGCCGGAGGATGCGGCGGCACGCATCGAGTTATCGGAAATCGCTCGGCAGTTCAATGACTTGGAGACTGCCGAGCAATTGCTTCGGCCACTGTTGAATGAAACCGCCACAGCACCCAAGGCGGCGGCGATGATGCGCGAGATCTGGCTGCAGCGACTCTTCGCGCAGCCGGCTGAGCATTCACGCTTGGCCGAGGAATTGCTCCGTCTCTCATCGGGAGTGAAGGTCGAGGCTGAAACGCGACAGGCATTGATTGAGGCCGCGCGAAAGAGCGGCGACCTCGTGGCGGCTCTGCGCGGAGTGCTCGGCTTGCTGGGGATGAATCCCGACGAAGAGGTGACTGCCGGGCGGGCGTCGTCGCTACCGGGCCTCGAAGAGCCGGTTGAGAAATGGCGGACGGTTCGGCGCGATCGCTGGGTGCAGGGAGTGATCGCGGATGTGGTGGCTCAGGCAGACGAAGTGACTCGGCCGAAGTTGATCGCATTGTTGGAAGAACGCCGCCAGCGAGCCTCTGACAGCCTGGATGCGTTCGCACTGCAATCGTTGGCTGAGCAATTGAGTTGTTTGCCGATCGGTCGCGAACTGCGAATGCAGTTGTCGGGGCGTACCAGCCGTGGCGTCGGCTATCTGAAGACCAGTCTCGCGCTCCGCGAGATCGCTCACGGAATCGATCGTGTGGCGGCGGCGCAGGCGTGGTATCGGCTCGCACTGCTGCATGATTTTCGCAGCGAACCGCTCGATGCGGCGGACTGTTATCGCGAGCTGCGCGATCGCTTCGCGGACGTGACGTTGCCGGATGGTCACACCTCAGCCGAGTGGCTGGCCGATGTCATGCCGGATTCACTCATCGGCCGCTCGTTGGCCGACGGGCCGCGTGATCCCTGGCCGAATCGACTGCCGAAAGTCACACCGCAAGACGAACAACACGATGACATCCATTGCAATCTGATCCCGGTGGAAAGCCGCGATGCGTTTTGGCGGCGGATGTCCGTGTCCGTCGAACGGCAAGGCAGGAAGGTCCGCTTCACCGGCGGCGGACAACGCGGGCTATGGGAGTTACCGCTGCCGGCATCAAACTCACCGTTTCGGCACGATTGGAGCACGCATCGCGGTTGGGGCCTCGGCCCACTGCTGGTGCTGCAAGTCGGAGACAGTTTGTTTGGTTTTCAGCCGCTCGATGAACGTGGCGAAACCAACGCCAAGCTGCTGTGGACGATCACCACCGGACCGTATGACGAGACTGGTCCGTATCAAATGCTGCCGGCTCAACTGGGCATCCGGTTGGATGCAGTGCGGCATCTCGATCGGTACGAGCAGCCGGTGCTGGACGTCGTCCATGCCAGTCCGGGATTGCTGTGTTATCGCACACGCAATCGTTTGATCGCGATCGATCCAGCCAACGGCGAGCGACTGTGGACGCGGCACAATTTGCCTCCGCTGGTTTCGGTCACCGGCGATGGCGAGCGACTCGTGCTGCGACTGCTGGCGACTCGCGAGATCGAAGTGCGGCGCGGCATCGACGGAAAATTACTGTCGCAGCGCAGCGATGAATCCAATCACAACGCCTTCGTCATCGAGCAAGGCAGACTGCGACTCTCGTCGTACTCAGGAAAACCGGACGAAGCCACCTCGGCGACGAAACTGCACTGCCAGGACGCTGTGACCGCCGAGACGGTGTGGCAGCGCGAGCATCCCACCGGCAGTGTCGTGCTGCGAGTGGACGAGTCGCGGTTCGGTGTGGTCGAGCCAACCGGGACATTGCGATTCCTGTCGCTAGCCGATGGACGGGAATTGTCGAAACACGACGTCTCGTTGCCGAAGACGCTTTCGACGGCACATGTGTTCGGAGACGACCAACGGCTGTTCGTAATTTTGTCCGGCCCGGTGACGGAAGTCAGTTGGCTGAACACTCAGCAAGATCGAGGCAACTACCGTCGGCCGTTGCTCAACGGTTGGCTGCATGCGTTCGACCGCCGGTCGCTCAATCCGCTGTGGACGATTCCCGCCAAGAATCTGCCGTTCGTGGTGGACCAACCCAATGACTCGCCGTTCCTTGTGCTGCCGTACAAACGTCCGAGCGATGACTCGGCCGACGGTCAGCACTCGGACGGCGTGCTGCATCTGATCGACAAACGCACGGGGCAAGAGGTTTTGTTCGACGTCGGAAGCCTGCTCAACGTCTACTTCGCGCTGGAACCGGACCCGCTGCAACAACGTGTCGATGTGTTGATGCAAAAGCGTCGCCTGCGGCTGGACTACGCGGAAGAGTGAGGAAGTCAGCAGACAGCAGTCGGCGGAAAGCAGGCCAGACCTGCACTCGCTGACTTCTGCCCGCACCCCATCTTGACCGTCTTCGCCGATTGACCTGTAATCTCGCCTCACTGAAGTGACTGCGGGCTTGCTCCGGGGAATGGATTCGCCGTGACGACGTTTGATCGGTACTTGTTGGGCCGCTTTTGGCATGTCTTCGGGATTGGCTTCTTCGCCACCGTGGGCTTGTTCGTCGTATTCGACGGCTTCACGAACGTCGATGCCTTCCAGAGTCGTTCGGGTGGCGCGAACACCTTGTCGTTTCTAGGCCGCATGGGACAGTACTACGCCTACCAGTCGCTGATGATGTTCGAACTGGTGGGACCAATGCTGACGGTCATTTCGACGATGGTTGTCTTTGCTTTGCTGCACAAGCATCGCGAGCTGAATCCGATGCTTTCGGCGGGCGTGCCGACGTTTCGGCTCGTTGTGCCGATGTTGATCGGGACGCTGATGGTGAATGGGCTATTGATGCTCAATCAAGAGTTGATGTTGCCGGCAGTCGCGGATGAACTGCTCAAGCCGATCGGCTCCGCCTCGCAAGACGTGCAGCGCGTGACTGCGCGGCGCGATTTTTCGTCGCACATTGAAATCGGTGGCGAGGGGCTGATCCTGACCGAGCGAAAACTGCTGCGGCCAGAGTTCCAATTGCCAGCACCGGAAATCAACGCCGAGGTCTTGACTCTGAGTGCCAACCACGCGGTCTATCACCGAAAGACAAAACTGCGACCGGCGGGCTGGCACCTGACGAACACGACTCCGGCGTTCCGCGACTTGCGGCTCACCGGCACTGGCCAAAAACTGATTTTGCCTTTGGAAGATCCCACGGATGTCTTCGTCGTCACGAACATCGGCAGCGAGCAAATGTCCGGCTCGGCGGTGGCCTACCGCTATCAATCGACGTGGGAACTGGTCGAACGGCTGCGGAGCCCGACCTTCAGCGTGATGAGTTCGCGGTCGCAGGTGCTGCACGTGCATGAACGAATCACTCGGCCGTTGTCGAATCTGCTCGTGGTGTGCCTGACAGTACCGCTGGTCTTGCGGCGTGAGAGCTTCTCGATCATCACGAATCTAGCGGTCTGCGTGGGAGTCATGATCTGCTTGATGGGGTTGGCTCAGGCCTGCAATTACCTCGGACGTATCAACTGGATGTCGCTCGATTTTGCCGCGTGGATGCCGATCATTTTCAGCGGAGGACTGGTGGCATGGTTTTCGGATCGAGTGCAAACCTAAGCCGTCGCATGGTCATGCTCAGTGGATGGCTGGTCGGTTGTTTTGGCTTTGTCGCGAGCGCAGCCGAGACGACGACACCACTTGTCAACCGAGACCTCGTCGCCGCCGTCGAGTCCATTCGAGTCGCAGATCTCAAAACACACATCAGCACGCTGGCCAGCGATGCCTTGCAGGGACGTGAAGCGGGGAGCACGGGTGGGCACGCAGCCAGCGCGTACCTGATGCAGCAACTCCGCCGGCATGCGGTTGCTCCGGCCGCCGCTGGCCAACAGTTCGCGCAAGAGTTCGCCGGCGGGATGCGCAACATCCTGGCGAGCGTGCCGGGACACGACGCCCAACTGCGTGACGAAGTCGTGATCGTCAGCGCTCATTTCGATCATGTCGGCTTCGGTACGCCACGCAACAGCCGCGGCCCGATCGGCTACGTTCACAACGGGGCCGACGACAATGCCAGCGGTGTCGCCAGTCTGCTGGAGATCGTCGAAGCCATCCGCAAGCTGCCTCGTCCGCCACGCCGCACGCTGCTGTTTGCCTTCTGGGACGGCGAGGAAAAAGGAATGCTCGGATCGAAGCACTGGATCGCTACGCCGACTCGGCCGCTCAGCCAAATCAAACTCGTCATCAATGCCGACATGATCGGTCGCTTGCGTCCGGAAGGGGTCGAGGTCACAGGCACACGCGCCGCCTGCGGCTTGCGACATTTCGTCAGCGAAGCAAACTCGACCTCGATCGTCTCGGCGAGCGGAGGACGTCAGTCCCCCGAGAATCGAACGGCAACCACAGTCCCGGAGAGTTCACACCCTCCGCTCGCCGAATTCGCGCCTCGTTTGCGGCTCGACTTCACCTGGGACATGCGAGCCGACAGCGACCATCATCCTTTTTTCGCTGCCGGCATCCCCGCAATGATGCTGCACACCGGCAAACACAACGATTACCACCGGCCCAGCGACGACGCCGACAAGCTGAACTACGAAGGCACACAACAGCTCGCACGGCTGATGCTGCTGCTGGCTCTGCAAACCGCCGAAGCCGACGAACTGCCAGCGTTCCGAATGAAATCTCGCGGCGAAACCAAAGACCAGCAACGTCTGATCGAGCAACCGCTCCCCTCCCCCGCCCCACGCCTCGGCATCACTTGGAACTCGCAACTTGCCGAGCAGCGCATCGTTGAGATCATTCAGATTGCCCCGGAGTCACCAGCCGCCGCAGCCGGCTTTCGCATCGGCGACCGTCTCGAACAGTTCGCCGGCCACGCAGTCTCCGACGCCGCCGACTTTCGGAGCCTTGTCGTCATCGCCGACCGCAACGTGACCGCGACGGTCCAACGCCCCGGCCGCCCGGAACCACTGACGCTCTCCGTCCGACTCACGGGTGAACCAACACGCCTCGGCCTGACGTGGCGCACCGACGACGCCGAACCCGACAGCGTGATCCTTACGCAAGTCATCCCGCACTCTCCGGCCGCTCTCGCCGGCCTCAAACCGCTCGATCGAGTTCACACCTTCGGCGAGCACTCTGCCACCAGCGAATACGTCTCACGAGCGGCGACGTCCCTGCCGCTGCCGATCACCGTCACATTCGAGCGTGACGGATCGATCTTGACCACGTCGATCACACCTATCACGTCCGCAGTAGTCGCCGTCAAACGCGACCGTGCAGCCATCATCGAACGCCCCTGATCGCACGCAACAAACTATCGTTGTCGGAGTGACCGTTTCGATCGTGTCCGGAGCGCCAATGAGAACGGCATCCAGCACGTCATTCGCTGATTTGAAGAACCAATCTCGGTCCGCACCGCCCGTGAAGGAGTCGACGACATTGGATTCGATCTGCACCGTGCGGTCATTGAGCTTGATGGTGCCGAGAAGAACTCCCGTGTCCCGCAGCTTTCGTGAATCACGAGACTGCCGCCGCGACTTTGTCAGCAGCGAGGTCTCGCGGATGCGGTTTGATGGCTCGCGCGGGCAGTGACGTCAGCACCACGCAAATGGTTTCGCTCGCCGGGTCGGCCCACGCGATCGTCCCCGTCGAACCGGTGTGTCCGAAAGTTTCCTCCGAACAACCTTCGTTTCCGGCCGCCTTCCCCACGTTCAATCCCAGTCCGCGCTGAGTTTGCCCAGACGGATTGTGATTGCTCGTCATCAGTCGAGCCGTCTCCGGTTTCACGACGGCTCCGTTCTGGAAGAGAAACTCGCCGAGGAATCGAGCGATGTCCGGCGCGGACGCATGCGTACCACCCCACGGTGCTCCGAGCTTTCGCCAATACGGACTGTTCCAATCCCAATTTTTCGCTGTGGGATCGCCACCTCCGGCTTCCACGGCTGCGAATTCCGTTTGTACGGGGACGAAGTCGTCGAGCTTGAACCGCCCCAGTCCTTGGGCCGAATGCCTCATCCCAGTTGGTTGAAAGACAGCTCGATCAACGAGCGTCAGGATGTCTGTGCCACTCAGCAGTTCGGCCACACGCGCCGCCAGCAGAATCGCCATGCTCGAATACTGGTACTTGGAGCCGGGGGCGAAGAGCAGCGGAGTGCGAATCGCGTGCTCGACGAATTCGGACAGTGGAGCATGTTTCTTTCGTAAGGCGTCGTTCTCAGGCAATTGATCGGGCAAACCCGAAACGTGCGACAGTAGATGTCGCAGCGTGACCTCATCGCGTCCCTCGCCGGTGAACTTGGGGAGGAACTTCTTCAATGGATCGTCGAGCTTAAACGCTCCTTGATCGAAGAGCGTCATCAGCGCCGTCATGGCGATTGGTTTGGAAATCGAGCCCAGCAGAAACATCGCGTGCTCATCACGAGCCTTGCCGAACGCGCGTGTGAACGACGTCCGCCCTTGGCGAACGTGCAACACAGCGGCAGCCACTTGGCCTTGTGCCGTGGCGCGAGCCAACACCTCGGCCGCCTCGGCCAAGCGATCTTGCCGCAACGCGGCCAGGAGCGGCGTTCCCAATGAAGCCGCCAATCCGAATTGGAGAAAGTTGCGTCGGTTCATAGGTCGAGATCATAACTTGGCGAGGCAAACTTGCGACCAGGGCGGATGCTGGCTCGCGAGTTCGTCGTGACGAGATAGGATGTTGTCGCTTCCGTTGTCCCGGCGGATCGAATTGCCGGAACACGAGTGGACTGCGAGTAGGAGTGACCGTGTTGCTACCGAGGTTTCATTCGTCAGTGCGGCTCGGCGTTCGGTGGATCAGCCTGACCCTATTGGTTGTCTCGGTCGCGGGGTTGGCGTTGGCGGATGACGATGGGCTGGAGTTCTTCGAAAAGAAGATCCGGCCGGTGTTGGTCGAGCGATGTTACAAATGTCATTCGTCCGAGACTGCGAAACCGAAAGGCGGGCTCCGACTTGATCGCCGAGCGGGCGTGTTCGACGGAGGCGACTCTGGTGCCGCCGTCGTGTCGGGGAAGCCGGACGAGAGCCTGCTGATGAAGGCCCTCTCCTGGTCCGGCGTGGTGTCGGAGATGCCTCCCGACAGCAAACTGCCTGACCGCGTCATTGCCGATTTTCGGGAGTGGATCGCGCGTGGGGCCGCGTTTCCCGCCGACTCGACACCGGTGGCCACGAAACCGCGTGCGGTGGATGTTGAGCAGGGGCGCGGGTTCTGGTCGTTCCAGCCGGTTCACTCCGTACCGGCACCGCAGGTCTCTGATCCGAGTTGGCCGCGGCGGAAGATGGATTCGTTCGTGCATGAGCAGCTTGATCGTCAGCAGATGCGGCCCGCGCCGGAGGCTGATCGACGGACACTGATTCGGCGGCTCTCGTTCGACCTGCTCGGTGTGCCGCCGACGTTTGCTGAATCGGAAGCATTCGTGTCTGACGAAACGCCGGATGCTTACGAGCAGCTCGTTGAGCGTTACCTCGCGTCGCCGCACTACGGTGAGCGGTGGGGACGGCATTGGCTCGATGTGGCTCGTTATGCCGAGGACCAGCCGACGTCCGAGGCGACCTGTAAGCCGCCACGTTTTCCGTTTCGATACCGCGACTGGGTCATTCAGGCTTTGAACGACGACTTGCCTTATGACGAGTTCGTTCGCCGTCAACTTGCGGCCGATCTGCTGGAGGTGCCTCGGTCGGAATTGGCGGCGCTGGGGTTCCTCGGTCTATCGCCGGTTTATCACAAGGAGCCGAAGCTCGCGGCCGATGTGATCTCGGTCATCGTCGCCGACGAGTGGGACGAGCGGCTGGACACGGTGACGCGCAGCTTTCTGGGGCTGACCGTCGCGTGTGCTCGCTGTCACGACCACAAGTTCGATCCGATCAAGACCGACGACTACTACGCGCTCGCCGGAGTCATGGCCAGCACGCAGTTGGTCGAATGGCCGCTCGTGGAAACCAGTCCCGAAGAGGCCGCCGCTTTGACCGAAGTGCAGCGGCAGATCATCGATGTCGAGTTGCGTTTCGACTACGCCAAGAAGAACCGCAAGACACCGAAAGCGGAGGGAGTCGATCTCACGCCGTTCGATGCCGAGGTGGCTCGCTGGGAAACGGTGTTGAAAGCGTTGAAGGAAACGAAACTCTTCGAGGGGCCGATCGCGACCGGCGTGCGCGACGCCGGTTTGTGGATCAACGGAGACGATCCCGCTTGGACATTGCTCGATTACCAACAGGGCCGTCCGCGCGATCTGCCGGTCTTCGTCCGAGGCAATCCCGCGAACTCCGGTCCGATTGTCCTGCGCCGATTTCTGGAAGTGCTGTCGCCCCGCGACGCAAAACCGTTTCAACACGGAAGCGGGCGGCGCGAACTGGCTGAGGCAATCGTCCGCGACTCCGCGCCGCTCGCCGCGCGAGTCCTCGTGAATCGAGTCTGGGGCTGGCACTTCGATCGGCCGCTCGTAACGACTCCGAGCAACTTCGGTCGGCTGGGCGACGCTCCGTCGCACCCTGAACTACTTGACGATTTGACCGCGCGATTCATCGAATCGGGCTGGTCCTTGAAATGGCTGCATCGCGAGATCGTCCTCTCAGCGACATGGCGGCAGGCAAGTCGTTCGACGACCGACTACCACGATCGCGACCCCGGCAACCGCTCGCTGTGGCACATGAATCGTCGGCGATTGGAAGCCGAAGCCTGGCGCGATGCCGTGCTGTCGGCGAGCAGAGAACTCGACACGACGATGCTCGGCCCATCCGTTAGTCTGGACGACGCGAAGTTCCGACGTCGGACCGTGTACGGCATCGTCAGCCGCCAGAAACCGGCCGACCTGTTCCGACTGTTCGACTTCCCCGATGCCAAACGCCACACCGAGCATCGGCTGCCGACGACGACACCGCTTCAACAGTTGTACTTGCTCAACAGTCCGTTCCTCCAACAGCAGTCCGAGACAACCGCTCGCTCGGTCTTGGACGAGCAACCGTCGAACAGCGAAGCGATCATCCGCAACTTGTTCCGCCGAATTTTGCTAAGAGGCCCAACCAGCGGAGAGTTGGCGGAGGCTCTGAGCCTTGTGAACAACGCCGCCGGTGACGTGCCCCGCGAAAGCTGGTCATTCCTAGCCCACTCACTATTCGCGACCAACGAGTTCCTGTACGTCGAATGAACGGTGGCACGATAGAGGCCGACAGAAATGCCCAACGACTACTTCAATCATCCTTGTCGATTCCCCAAAAACGTGGACGGACCGTTCTACACAACGGGTCACTTAGATCGGAATGCCGATACTCCCGACGCTCCTTCCGAGTGGCGTGGGGATTGTTTGTGGTGTGGCGCGCCTGAGGCTGAGGCAGCAGAGCTGTTCGCTCCATTTGATGATACCTACACGGACACATACTTCGTCCGCCAACCATCAACGCCCGAAGAGACTTCGCGGGCGATCGCTGCCGCTCGAGTTTGTTGTGTCGATGCGGTGAGATACGGTGGCCAAGACCGCGAGATTATCGCACGATTTGGAAATGACCCGACTGTTTGCGACTTTATTGTTGATGATTCTGGAAACTTGACATGCACCGTGGGCTCGGACGGAAGACTGCTTCCCTTTGCACAGGCAATCGCCGACCAAAAACTTGCCGAACTTCAGCGTTGGTTCAGGAAGAGGAACAAAAAGTGGTGGCAGTTCTGGAGATGATGCAATCAGGATCAAACGGCCTTTCGCGCCGGCAATTGCTTGGCTCGCTCGGAACGGGATTCGGGACGCTCGCGCTGGCCGATCTGCTCCATGCGGATCGAGCAACGTCCGGTGTCGTGACGCCTCATGCCCCGAAGGCCAAGCACGTCATCTTCCTCTTTATGGCCGGAGGTCCGTCGCATATCGACCTGTTCGATGAAAAGCCGGTTCTCAAGAAATTCGCGGGGCAACGTCCTGCTGGTGCTGACTTGCGCACCGAGCGAGTCACCGGCGGACTACTGCCGGCACCGTGGGAGTTTCGGCCCGGCGGTGAGAGCGGACTGCTCATCAGCGATCTGCTGCCGAATCTTCGTGATTGCGCCGACGACTTGTGTCTCGTGAAGTCGATGGTTGGCGGCAATCCGAATCATGCACCGGCGGCGAATCATCTCTTCTCTGGACGGATCGATCAGATTCATCCGTCGCTCGGCGCGTGGGTTTCTTACGGACTGGGGACGGAGAATCGAAACCTGCCCGGCTTCGTCTCGCTGAGCGACGGTGGGACCGCGTCCCGTTACGTTCGCAATGGCTATCTGCCGGGTGAGCATCAAGGAACGCCGATCAACATCGCCGAGAAAGACCCAGAAAAAATGGTCCGCTACCTGCGGAACGGGACGCTCAACCGCGAGCAACAAGAACGACAGGTCGAGTTCATCGCGCGGCTCAATCGTCGGCAACTTGCGGCGTCGGGAGATGACCCCGCGCTGGAAGCTCGCATCCGCGCGATGGAGACCGCCTTTCGGATGCAGTTCGCCGCGGGGGACGTCTTTGACATCCGCTCCGAAACGCAGGAGACTCACGAAGAATATGGATCGAACTCCTTCGCGCGCGGCTGCTTGATCTCGCGGCGGTTGGTGGAACGAGGTGTTCGTTACATTCACGTCGAACTCGGAGGCTGGGACCATCACGAGAACATCGACAAGTCGATCACGAGCCTCAGCCGTCAGATCGACCAGCCGATCGCCGCGCTGCTGCGCGATCTGAAGCGTCGCGGCCTGCTCGATGAAACGCTCGTCGTGTGGGGCGGCGAGTTCGGTCGCACTCCGGTTTCGGAAAGCGGCAACGGTCGCGACCACAATCACTACGGCTTCACGATGTGGCTGGCCGGCGGCGGCATCAAAGGGGGCTTGGCCTACGGAGCGACCGACGAATTCGGTTTCCGCGCCGTCGAGAACCGAGTCAGCGTCCACGACCTGCACGCCACGCTGCTGCACCTGCTAGGCTTTGACCACGAACGCTTGACCTATCGCTACTCCGGCCGCGACTTCCGTCTGACCGACGTGCATGGAGAAGTCGTGCAAGGGCTGCTCGCGTAATCGTTGCCCGTTCTCCATCAAGGGAAAGAAGCATGATTGAACGAATGAGTTCTCCGACACAGCAGGTCTCCGAATGGCTGACGCGATTTGGTGCCGCGCTGGATCGACAGGATTGGTCCGCCGCGGCAGACCTGTTTGGCAACGAGTGCTACTGGCGCGATTTGGTCGCCTTCACCTGGAACATCAAGACTCTGGAGGGAAAAGACGAAATCCAAGCAATGTTGGCCGCGACCGGTTCCGACGTGCAGCCCGGTCACTGGCAAATCGCGGGAGAGGCCACCGACGAAAACGGCATGGCGGCTGGTTGGTTTACTTTTGAAACCACTGTCGCGCGCGGGAAAGGCTACCTGCGTTTGAAAGCCGGTCAATGTTGGACGCTGCTCACCACGATGACGGATCTCAAAGGTTTCGAAGAGAAGCGCGGAGCGACTCGCAGTTTCGGAACGCAGCACGGCGTCTTCAAGAATCGGAAGACCTGGCTGGAGCGAAAGACTCAGGAAGAAGCGGAATTGGGTGACAGCACTCAACCCTACTGCGTCATCATCGGCGGCGGACAAGGTGGCATCGGCCTGGCAGCCAGACTGAAACGTCTGGAAGTGCCGACGATCATCATCGAAAAGAATCCGCGTCCCGGCGATTCGTGGCGGAAGCGTTACAAGTCGCTCTGCCTGCATGACCCCGTGTGGTACGACCACTTGCCTTACCTGCCGTTTCCCGACCATTGGCCAGTCTTCTCGCCAAAAGACAAGATCGGCGATTGGTTGGAGATGTACGTCAAAGTCATGGAGTTGAACTATTGGCATTCCACCGAATGCCGCGGTGCTCAGTATCACGCAGACACCCAAGACTGGACGGTGACCGTCGACCGTGACGGGGCGACGGTGGTACTGCGACCCAAGCAACTGGTCCTTGCGACGGGGATGTCCGGCATGCCGAATGTCCCGCAGATCCCCGGTGCCGAGACGTTCCGAGGAACACAACAGCATTCCAGTCAGTTCCGCGGCACTGACGACTACCGCGACAAGAAATGCGTCGTGCTCGGCTCCAACAATTCGGCTCACGATATCTGCGCCGCTTTGTGGGAACAGGATGCGGACGTGACGATGATCCAACGCTCCTCGACGCACGTTGCCAGGTCCGACTCGCTGATGGAACTGGCCTTGGGCAGACTGTATTCGGAGTCCGCCGTCCAGGCGGGCATCACCACCGACAAGGCCGACTTGCTGTTCGCTTCCATCCCCTATCGGATCATGGCGGACTTCCATCGACCCATCTATCAGGAGATCGCCAAGAGAGACGCCGACCTGTATCAGCGTCTTGAACGGGCGGGATTTCTTTTGGATTTCGGGGACGATGGATCGGGGCTATTCATGAAATATCTGCGTCGAGGCTCCGGGTATTACATTGATGTGGGGGCATCCGACTTGATTGCCGACGGCCAGATCAAACTGCACAGCGGCGTCAACGTCGAGCGAATCCAATCCGATTCCGTAATGCTGACGGACGGCACCGTCTTGCCGGCCGACTTGCTCGTCTATGCCACGGGCTACGGTTCGATGAACGGCTGGGCGGCCCGGCTCATCTCGCAGGAAGTCGCCGACCGAGTGGGGAAATGTTGGGGGTTAGGCTCCGCCACCACGAAAGATCCTGGTCCTTGGGAAGGTGAACTGCGCAATATGTGGAAGCCGACACAGCAACCGGCGCTGTGGTTTCATGGCGGCAATTTGCATCAGTCGCGGCATTACTCACTGTCTTTGGCGCTACAGATCAAGGCGCGACAGGCAGGACTTCCCACTCCCGTTTACGGTCTCAGCGAAGTCCACCATCGTGCCTAGACTGATCTCACGATCGGGGGACGTCGTCTACATCGATCAGATACAGGTCCGAGTCCCCCGCGCGTTCCGAGACGATGAGCAGTTGTCGCCCGTCGGGATGCCAGACAGGGAAATCGTCGCGATCCGGATGGTTGGTGATGCGGCGGGTGTTCGTTCCATCGGCGTGGATGATGTAGATCTCCAGGTTGCCGTCGCGCGCGGAACTGAAGGCCATCCGTTTGCCGTCGGGTGACCAAGCCGGGCGCATGTCGCGCAGCGGATGGTTGGTCAATTGGCGAACATTGCCACCATCGGCATTCATCAAATAGAGACGAAAACCGCCTTCGCGGCTGGAGCTAAACGCGATCTGCCGGCCGTCGGGCGAAATCGCGGGCCAGGCGTTGGTACCGGCCGATTCGGTCAGGCGTTTCAGATTCGCGCCTTTCATGTCGATGGAGGCGATCTGTTGTCCGCCGGGATCGGACAGCGTGAACACGACACGTTGCTGGTCTGGCGAAATCTTTGGCCCGCGCACGGTGCCTCGCGCGTCCCGCGGGATGAAGCGGGCTTCGGTTCCCTCTTTCAGATCCCGCACGACAAGAATCGATTGCGGGCTGGTGTAAGTCAGCACAAAGCAGAGATAGCGACCATCGACCGAGACATCGGCATCGAATTGATGCGCGGTGAGCGCGGGATCGACTCGCTCCTGTTTGCCATCGGACAAGCGCAGCCGGATCAGTGACACGCGATTCGGCTCGTCATGCGCGGCGAAGATGACGGCCTCCCCTTTTTCGACAAATAGAGGAGCCAGCTTCAGTACACCGTCGCGCGTCAGTCGCCGTGGTTCAGCAGCCGTCAAAGATTGGGTGGCGATGACCAGCAGGCCGCCACTCACGATCAAGAGAATTTCGGTGCGGAGTGAATTACAGCAGTTCATCGATCACCCGCCCTCCTTCAAGCACTCGGTATTCCGCGCGCTGTTGCGTGCCGACACCGGCCAGTTCCGCGATGGTCGTGCCCACCATCTCAGGCGTGATGGGATTCGTCAGCGGATATTCGCCGCGCGCGTCGCTTTCCCCGATCACCCGCCCCGGCCGGACTCCGCCGCCGGCCCACACCGAGAAATAGCAGGGATGCCAATGATCGCGCGAACCGATGCTGTTGATCCGCGGAGTGCGGCCGAATTCTCCCATGCAGACGACCAGCGTCGTCTCCAGTAGACCGCGATCGTGCAGATCATCCAAGAGTGTCGAGAGAGCCTGATCCAACAACGGACCATGCCAATCGGCCAGCAGCCCGAAGTTGTCGGCGTGCGTGTCCCAGCCGTAGTCCGAGAACGGATAGAACACCTCGGCAAACTGGCTCCAGTTGACTTGCACGTACGGCACGCCAGCTTCAACGAGCCGCCGGCCGAGCAGGCAACTTTGTCCGAACGATGTCCGCCCATAACGGGTCCGTGTGTTTGCCGATTCGCGCGACAAGTCGAACGCGTTCAGAGTGTCGCCGCCACGCAGCAACTGCAACGCCTTTTGGTGGAGACCGTCCCACTGGTCAAGCTGCGCCTGATCGAGTCCTCGCCGCACACGATTGAGTTCGCCGAGCACACGTTGCCGATCATCGAGCCGCGCCGGTGTGAGACCATCGAGCAGTTTCAATTCTGAAATCGAAACCTGTCCCTGCTTCGAGCAATCCACCATGAACGGGTCATAGCGTGATCCCCAGACTCCTCCTCCGTAGCCGAGACACGGCCCGACTCCATCCCCGACCGGCCCACGCGACAACGACATGAAAGCCGGCAAGCCGCTGGAGCCTCGGCTGCGAGCGATGATCGAACCCAAATGCGGCGGATATCCCGTCGGCTTGCCGTTGCCGTCTTCACCGCCGTCACTGGCCCGGCCGCAGGTCCAAGCGATCGAGCCGGCTGGCCGATGTCCGCCGTTGTAATTGATGTTCGTGCGCACGACGGAAAACCGGTCGCTGCTCGTCGCCAATCGCGGTAGCAGTTCGGTGAATTGCATGCCCGCGGTGCGAGTGGAGATCGCCGCAAACGGCCCGCGAAATTCCGCCGGCGCGTTGGGCTTCGGGTCGAACAAATCCAGATGGCTCGGCCCACCGACCAGCCAGATCAACATCACCGACTTCGCCTTCTGCGCGTCGGCCGCCTGCCCCAACGACGCGCCGCCGAACATCCCAGCGGCGAAGGGTAAGCCAGCGCCGAAGCGCAGAAACGAGCGCCGCGTCAGTCCTTGGCAATCACGGACATGATAGTTGCCGAGCCCAAACATGAGAGTGCTCCGAGCCGTCCGACGAATCTCTTTGACGTTTTTGTACGACGTACCAACCCGCTGAAACAGTCCTGAGTGCAAGATGCAGCGTCACAAGCGACCGACCATCGCAATCATGTCATCAGCCGTCATGAAGAGTACAGTCCAATGCTCTGAGTCAGCATCCTGTCATGCTGGAAGGGTCTTGTCGATTCATGCGAGGATCTCGTGGATGACATTCCCGCCAACATCGGTCAGTCGAAAGTCGCGACCTTGGAAGCGGTAGGTGAGCCGCTTGTGGTCCAGTCCCAGCAGATGCAGAAGCGTCGCTTGGATGTCGTGAACGTGAATGGGAGGCGTGACGGGGAAGCAGCCCAATTCATCGGTCTCGCCGAGTGTCTGCCCGGCGCGAATGCCGCCGCCAGCCAGCCACATCGTGAACGCTGCGATCTGATGATCGCGGCCGATGCCCGCCGTCGCCGACTTCTGCCCGACGGCGGTACGGCCGAACTCGCCACCCCAAACGACAAGCGTCTCGTCCAGCAGACCGCGCTCTTTGAGGTCGGCGAGCAATGCTGCGCAGGCTCGATCGGTCTGACCGCACATGGTGGTCAAACCTTGGCGGAGATTGCTGTGGTGGTCCCAGTCGCCGTGGCACAGATGAACGAACCGCACGCCTCGTTCAACCAACCGCCGAGCCAAAAGACAGTTGCGTGCGAACGACGGCTGTGCGGGATCAACTCCGTATCGAGCCAGCGTCGTCGCAGTTTCGTGCTGAAGTCCGATCGCTTCGGGTGCCGTCTTGCTCAGTCGTCCGGCCAAATCATACGCGGTATTGCGAGCGGTCGTTTCGGGGTCGCGTGTGAGCCGATGGCGGATCGAGTTGAGTTCACGAACGGTGTCGATGACCTGCGACTGGTCCGATTCGGACACGCTTGCCGGAGGTGCCAGGTTCAAGATCGGATCAGCGCCGTCGCGGAGCGGCACGCCCTGGTAGGCAGACGACAAAAAGCCCGCGGCGTAAATCGAGCCTTTCGTTCGTGGCCGCATGCCCGACTGCAAGACAACGTAGCCGGGAAGGTCGCGAGATTCGCACCCCAAGCCGTAATTCACCCAAGCGCCCAGGCTGGGCCGGCCGAACTGCCGAGTGCCGGTGTGCCAGAAGACTTCGGCCGGATGATGCGGAATCTCCTCGGCCTGCACCGTCTTGACGATGGCCAGATCATCCACGACGGTCGCAGTGTGCGGCAGCAGTTCGGACACCTCGGCACCCGAGTCGCCGTAGCGTCGGAACTTCACATGCGACCCGAGCAGGCTCGGCCGCTGCTCCATGATCTGAGCGAATTTCATTCGCGCGAGATGCTCGTCGCCGATCGGTTGGCCATCGAGTTCGCGAAGCCTCGGCTTATCGTCGAACAGGTCGAGTTGACTCGGCCCGCCGAGCATGAACAAGAAGATCACACGCTTGGCCTTGGCGGGAAAGTGCGGTGCTCGCGGTGCCAGCGGTGACGTGTCGAGTTCGCCACCAAGCAGCGGCGCGCCGGCGAGACCCGCCAAGCCGAACAGGCTTTGGCCGAGAAAATGGCGGCGGTCATGAATGATGGCGTTGGTTGGCATGGAGTGTTCCATCATTCTCGTGTCACGAATTCATCGACGTTGAGCAGCACGCGGCAGACCTGCGTCCAAGCTGCGCGATCGCCCGCTTCGATGTTCGATGTGGCAAAGCGAGCGCGGACGGCGCTCAGCACTGCCACGAGCGGTGGCCGTTCCTCCGCTGCGGGCAGTCGGCCGAGACACAGCCGAAAGGCTCGATCGAGCCGTTCGTGATCGCCA
Organism: Candidatus Kuenenia stuttgartensis; assembly: GCA_945861865.1. Classification (GTDB taxonomy): domain Bacteria; phylum Planctomycetota; class Planctomycetia; order Planctomycetales; family Planctomycetaceae; genus SXKJ01. The sequence goes on from CAMAWN010000055.1 coordinate 25,628, forward strand.
TCCGGCACTTCGCGCAGCACGCGCTGCGCGAGCGCCTCGGCGCATTCGGCAAACGTGGGATCGTTCAGTAACGTGAGCGCCTGCAACGGCGTGTTGGAAGTCCGTCGCCGCGTGCAGGCGGTGAGCGAGTCGGGAGCATCGAACGTTTGCAAGAACGGATGTGGCGTGAGCCGCCAGTAGTGCGTGTAGATTCCGCGACGATGACGGTCGGCCCCGGGACTCGCGACCCATTCGGCCGGAGTGGCACGGTTGAGCATGACCCCCTCGTGCTGGAACGGGAAGACGCTTGGTCCGCCGATCTTCAGCGACCGCAAGCCGCTGGCGACCAGCGCCGAGTCGCGAATCGCCTCCGCCTCCAGTCGCAACCGCGACTGTCGCGTGAGCAACCGGTTCTCCGGATCGATTGCATCGGCATCCGCTGTGCGGTGCGACGACTGGCGATACGTGGCCGAGCCGACAATCAACCGATGCAGCGACTTCATTCGCCAACCGGAAGCGACAAATTCCGTGGCCAGCCAGTCGAGCAATTCCGGATGCGTCGGTCGCGCCCCCTGCACGCCGAAATCATTTTCCGTCTCAACGAGTCCACGCCCGAAGAACTGTTGCCAAATACGATTGACCGTGACTCGCGGCGTGAGCGGCTGCTGAGGCGAGACGAGCCACCGCGCCAGACCCAACCGCGTGCGCTCGTCGGCCGCCAAGGGTGGCAAGACTACGGGCACGTCAGGCGTCACCAATTCGCCCGGCTTCGAAAACTCGCCGCGAACAAACGTCGTCGTCGTGCGCGGCACCGTCGGCGTGACGAGCACCGGCGCACTTTCGAGTTGCGGAATCTGATGTTTCAGCGAGTCAATTGTCCGCGATCGCTCCTGATAGCCGGGATCGCTGGCGGCCGTTCCGGCGGCGAGCTTGGCCGCGAACATCTCACGCTCGGCGATGAGCGCCGCAAGCTGCGCTCGCAGCGCATCGCGACGGGCGACTTGTTCGGGCGGGGCCAGCTCGAGAACCGATTCGTCCGCCGCGTTGAAGAACGCAAACAACTTGTAGTATTCGTGCTGGCTGAGAGGATCGAATTTGTGTGAATGACATTGGGCGCAACCCAACGTCACTCCCAGAAACACACTGCCGATCGTATTCATCCGCTCGACCACGGCATCAAGTCGAGCCGGTTCGCTGCCGCCATCCTGCGGACCACTCAGCAGAAACCCAGTTGCGATCCGGTCGGCGGTTGAAGCACCTGGCAGCAGATCGCCGGCCAGTTGCTTGATCGTGAACTCGTCGAACGGCAGATCATCGTTGAGCGCCTCGATCACCCAATCGCGATACTTCCAAATCGAGCGCGGTGCATCGGTCTCGAAGCCCGTGCTGTCGGCGTAGCGGGCGGCATCGAGCCAATGTCGCCCCCAGCGTTCGCCATAATGTGGCGATGCGAGCAACCGCTCGACGACGCGCTCGTAGGCGTCGGCCCGATCGTCGGATAGAAACGCGGCCACTTCGTCCGGCGTGGGGGGCAAGCCGATGAGATCGAGCGTCACGCGGCGGAGCAGCGACTCCTTGGCCGCTTCGGGAGCAGGCCGCAACAACAGGTGTTTCCGTTGTGCCAGAACGAAGCGATCGATCGCGTTGCGCGACCAGGCGTCTTCGCGGATCTGCGGAACCTCGGGACGCCGCGGTGTCTCGAAGGCCCAATGGCCGCTCCAGACGGCCCCTTCGTCCACCCATCGCCGCAGCAATTCGATTTGATGCGGACTCAACTGTCGATTCGAGTTCGCGGGAGGCATCCGTACCTCAGGGTCTTGGCTGCTCACCCGCCGCACAAACTCGCTCTGCTTGCTGTTCCCCGATTGAATCACCGGGCGCTCGGTGTGAAATGCTCCCGCACGCGTATCCAATCGCAGTTTCGCCTGACGAGCCTGATCGTCCGGCCCGTGACACGGAAAACAATTCGCCGACAGAATCGGCAAAACATCTCGACTGAAATCAACTCTCGCGCGCGACTGAGCGTCTGCCGCCGTCGAACAGTGGCAAACGATTGCCAGCACGGCGAGCTTGGTGAAAGACGCGCGAACGGGCGGGAATTCAGGCGTGATGATTCGCAGCATCGCATGTGTCCAGCCCGTGTGCGCCGACGATGATCGCCTCGGGATGTCTTATACCCATGAAGCCTGCCGCCGTGAAGACACGAGAACATCGCCAGTGGTGCGGAGGCGTTCGGTTTCGGAAACGTGTCTGCTCGGACAACGGTTGCTCGCATCGTTTGCGAATCGGGAGTGCTGACGACTGGAAGTGATTCCAACGCCGAATTCCTGTCGAGCCAACCGTCGTGCGAGTAATGATCCTTCGTCAGCGTGATGTTTGAGTGCTGGGCGAGCTTTGGATGGACGCCTACGGCGGCGAGGTTGCTGTCGCCCCCTTCGATGGTGACTATCGGCACGTCAGCGTTAGGATCACGGCACCGTGCCTCAACCTTTTTCGAGGAGCCAACCAAATGCTGACTGCGGAATCTCGTTGTCGCTCGTTTCCGTCGCTGGCGGAAATGGTCTATCTCAACACCGCCGCCGAAGGGATTCCTCCGCTGGAAGTTCGCGAGGCGCTCGATCAGTACTTCCGCGACAAGCAACTCGGCATGGACGGCCGCGAACGACACTTTGCGACGCTCGAAGAAACGAAGGCGCTCGTCGCCGAGTTGTACGGTCTGATGCCGTCGGAGATCGGCATCTGCTCGTGTTCGTCCGAGGCGTACAACCTCGCGGCACTGGCATTGCAGTTGCGTGAGGGAGATGAAGTCATCATCAATGATCTCGACTTCCCCGCCGGTGCGACACCGTGGTTGCTGCCGACCTGTCCCGCGAGCGTTCGCATTTGGAAATCGCGCGACGGAGCACTGCGAGTCGAAGACTTGGCCCCGTTGCTGACCTCCAAGACTCGCCTCGTGACGGTGTCGAAGGTGAGCTTCTTCAATGGATTCCGCTTGTCGCTACCGGCCGTCGTTGAGGCGGTGCGCCGTCACTCCCCTGCCCTGTTGGCGGTCGATGTCACTCAAGCTTTGGGCCGCATCCCACTCGATTTGGCCGGAGCGGATTTGATCGTCAGCAGCACTCACAAATGGATTCTGGCCAGCCACGGCGGCGGGTTGGTCGGAGTGCCATCCGCGCGAGCGTCCGATTGGCATGTGCCGGCCGGAGGCTGGTTCAACTTGGAAGACGCCTTCGGAGCGGCACGATTCGATCGCGCCGTGAGCAAGCCAGGAGCAGCCGGCTTCGCGGTCGGAATGCCGAACTTTCCAGCGATCTATGCGATTCACGCGGCACTCACGTACCTCAAAACTGTGGGGGTGACGGCGATCAATCAAGCTGCTCAACCCTTGGTTGAGCAGTGCCTTGCGGAAATTGCCAAACTGCCGGTCGAGCTCCTCACGCCGCGAGACGTATCGCTCGTCGCGGGGATCATCGCCTTCCGGCATACCGCTGCCGAAGCGATCGCTGAACGGCTGCGTTCCCAGCGGATCCACGTCATGTCCCACGCCGGCCGCCTGCGAGTCGCCATCCACGGCTACAACACGCGCGACGACATCACCACGCTGTTGCGTGAATTAGCCGCGTCGCTGAAATCGTTGGAATGACGGGCCGCCCATCAATCCTTTGCGAGAATTCCCGGCCATCAAAACGGACCGATCTTGCGCTCGCGGTTCGGCGGACGTGTGCTTATAGTCCCTCTCGGTTGGTTTGACGACGCGACTCGCTGCGTAGGTTCTTCTGGATCCACTGGCTGCTTCCTCCATCGCCTTGCCCACCTGGTGAGCCACCACATTTGGCTCCTTTCGATTCGGCCCGGAAAGTCCTTATGGGCCCGTCCATGTTTTTTTGGAGAGCGAGACAGTGGGAAAGAAGTTGTACGTTGGAAACTTGAGCTACGAAGTGACGAGCTCAGACCTGGAAACCCTGTTCGGCCAGTTCGGCACGGTGCAGAGTGCTCAGGTCATTCAAGACCGGGACACCGGTCGGAGCAAAGGTTTTGGATTCGTCGAGATGGGGGACGATAACTCCGCCAACGAAGCGATCCGCGGCCTGCACGAGAAGGATCACGGCGGACGACCGTTGACCGTCAACGAAGCCCGCCCCCGCGAAGAGCGCGGTGGTGGAGGTGGAGGCGGCGGCCGTGGTGGCTACGGTGGAGGTGGCGGCGGCGGTGGTCGCGGCGGCTACGGCGGCGGTGGTGGAGGTGGTGGTGGCGGCTACGGCCGTCGCTAAGCCCTTGGCTTCGCGCTGAAACTCGAAAGCCGAAGGAACACGTCTGTGTTCCTTCGGCTTTTTCTTTGGAGGACAGCGATCCCTCGCCGCTTTGCTTGTCTCCAGCACGACGCGCCAGCGAGTGATTGTTTCCTCCGCGATTTCGACCACTCGCTCGCGCGTCGTGCTGGTTTTGAAATCGTTTTGAGCAACGTCACCGCGATGCTCAATCCCTCGCCGCGCCGAACAGCCGAGCGACCGCGCTCTCCAAATTCGCCCACACATCAACATGCGGTGCGATTTCAAACAACACCGGCCCGACATGGCCTCGCAGTCGCAGTGTCCCCAAGAGCCTCGGCCAATCGAGGTCTCCGTCGCCGACATGCGGTTGGACTTGCCCGTTCTTCCGCTGTTTGACGTGAATCATCGACACGGCTTTTGGTTGAACCAACTCAACGATGCCAGCGACCTCCTCCGCTCGTTCCGTTAGCAACAGATTGCACGGATCAAAACAGAGTCGTAGCCGCGAACCTCGCTTGCCCAAACGCCGACGCGCCGCATTCATCACCGAATCAAACCACGGCCACGGTTGCCGAGAGTGTTCAATCGAGAGGAACCCCTCGACTTCGATCATCGCCTCGGTCAGCTCGACCAGCCCGCGCGCGGCAGCTTCGACCGACGACTCCAAACATTGCTCTGGCCGAGTTTGTAAATCAACCAACCGCAGATGCGGTGGCTGCCCATTCGCCAGCGCCATCGCCGCCGAACGCCCCGCGAGGAACAGCGATTCCTCCCGTGACAACTCGCCACTCAAACACGGCAAGCTCAACGCCACATTAAACAGCACTTGGGGAAATCGGCGAATCAACTCGGACAAGCGATCCGCTTGCGGCACACAGTTTGGCCCAGCTTCGTATTCGCCGAGACTTCCTTGACGCAGTTCGATGACTGTCAGCTCTCGCTGCACAGCTTCCGCGATCAACGAATCGAGTCCGCTGCCAGAATCCAATTGGACTTTCCAGCAATTCGACACCAGCCCGAGCGGCCACGGACTGTCAGAAACGGTGACTGAGGTCATGTCGATCTCGATGAAACGTCAGCTCTTTGCCAAGTCACGCAGCACGGTGTGCAGGATCCCGCCGTTGCGGTAGTACTTGACCTCGACTGGCGCGTCGATTCGGCAAGTCGTCACGAAGTGGACGACGCTGCCGTCGGATTTCTTGGCCGTGACTTCCACGGCTTGACGCGGTTTGAGGTTGTCGTCGAGGGCGATCTCGAAGGTCTCGGTGCCGTCGAGTTCGAGGAACTCGCGCGACTCGCCTTCGCGGAATTGCAGCGGCAGGACGCCCATGCCGACGAGGTTCGAGCGGTGGATGCGCTCAAAGCTGGTCGCGATGACCGCGCGAATGCCGAGCAGATACGTCCCCTTCGCGGCCCAGTCGCGCGAGCTGCCGGTGCCGTATTCGGCTCCGGTGAGGACGACGAGTGACGTGTTGGTCTGCTTGTACTTCAGCGAGGCCTCGTAGATCGGCATGATCTCGCCGGTCGGCAGGTATTTCGTGACGCCGCCTTCAGTGCCGGGAGCCAGCAGGTTCTTCAAGCGGATGTTCGCGAACGTGCCGCGAGTCATCACGCGGTCGTTGCCGCGGCGTGCTCCGTATTGGTTGAAGTCGGCGACACCGACACCGCTGTCCAACAGGAACTTGCCGGCGGGGGAATCCTTCTTGATCGAGCCGGCCGGGCTGATGTGGTCGGTCGTGACCGAATCGCCGACGCTCACGAGGCAGCGTGCTCCGGTGATCGACTTGATCGGCGCGGGAGTCGCCGGCATCTCGACAAAGAACGGCGGCTCTTGGATGTAGGTGCTCTGCAAATCCCATTCGTAGAGGTCGCCGGTGCTGGTCGGGATCGACTGCCATTCGACGGGGCCTTT
>CAMAWN010000056.1 GCA_945861865.1 Candidatus Kuenenia stuttgartensis
CAAAAACTCGCTCAGAGTGGCTCGCAAACTCTCGATCTGTTCGACGGTCATCCTTGACCTCCCAACCCATTCGCCGACTTCCTCGACTAAAAACCTCAAAACCCTATAACACACGGCGACTTTCGCGAATAGTGCGCAGTAGTGTTAAGTCCTCGTTGTATGTGACGAAGACTTCAGCCGCTTTCTCCGGGTTCACACGAAACTCGATACGGCCGTCGAGCGAGACCCAGAAGCCGTCCTTCGACGGAAAGCCCATCGACTTCTTCTCGGCGAGATTAAACCGCTGGCTGCGACAATCGACTTTGCTGATTCGCGTGACATACGGATTCACGGGATAAGTGCCTGGTTCGAGCATCTTTTCTTGCACGCCGCGTTCGTCCTCCTTGACCAGCAGTTCGTTGGGCTTCTTCGGGAACGGTCCCGCGAGATTCGTGACGATCCCTTTGAAGCCGGCCGGAATCGTCACCGGTTCGTGCTCGTCCTCGATCTTGAACAGATACGGATTGATCGGATAACGGCCGGGGTTGAGGATGTCGGGCACGATCCCCTTTGTGATGGGCTTGCCTTCCGCGCTCATCTTCGCGAGGAACTCGCCATACGGCAGATCATCGCCGGTCAGACTGATCCGCACGCCGATCTTGCCCGGCTTGATGTCGGTCTGTTTCTTAATGTCCCAACTCCATTCATACGGGTTGTAGAAATAGCGTCCCGTCGTCAGCACCTCGCGTTGCAGTCCCTTATGATCCTTGTCCGGCGCGACTTCGTCACCGTTTTTGACATCGAGGCCGGTCTTGCGAACCAGCACGGCGAACTCGTCTGGGCCGACGTCGATGCGAAACATCGTGTAGGTCATCCAGGCGACAACCAACACGAAGAATCCGCCGGCGACGATCAGCCCCGTCGTGACTCCGGCTTTGCTGGTGGGCTTGTCGGTGTCTTCCAGAAAGATGTTTTTGGCCATGAGCCAGGCTCCGAATACAGTGTGTGATCTGCGAGTCCTTCGCGACTCGCCTCAATTTCTTAGCTCAGCGGTTGCTCGCAGGACCGCCTCAGTGGCGATTCCGAGCGACGATGAAACCGGAATTCCTTTCGCTTTCATCACATCCGGCGCATTCGTCGGATGCGACCTCATTCTACCAATCTTGACTCTTCGGCGAGCAAGCGCGGGCAAACTGAGGAAATCTAAAGCGACAGGGAAAACTGTAACGACCGGCTCTTGCCAGTAATGTCGTCGCAATCAGACCGCGTTTTGCAGATTCTCCAGTCTCGTCGATCAGACGGGTTTAGCTGACCGCTCAAGTCGCTCGATGAAAGAACTTCAGACGGGAGTCATCATGCGATACGACCTGATCGTACTGGGTAACGATCTCAAAGGCTGGGAAGCAGCGCTGCTGGCCGCCAAGCTCCACAAGCGAGTCGCGGTCGTTGCGCCTAGCGAGTTCGTTGTGTCTACCAACGGAATTCGCGAAGCGGCATTGATGCTGACCGGCATTCGACATCAAGCCGATTCTGCGGAATTGATTGCTCGTCGTCGCGACTTGACGCTGGAACAACTGCGGCAACGGACACAGGAGATCGACTCGCAAGCATCCGCAGCCCTTCAAACACGATTGCAAGAGACTGGTGTGGACCTCGTCGTTGGCCAAGCGCGATTTACGGGACTGCACGAAGTGGAAGTGGTCGATCTCTCGAAGGCATCGCGGCGGCTACACAGCGACAAGTTTCTGGTGGCGGTCGGCACACGCCCGCTTCGTCCAAGTTGGGTGCCCTTCGATGGCGAGACGGTCTTTGACTGCGATGAAGTTGTGCTGCGTGACCGAATTCCGAAGTCGATGATCGTGGTGGGCGGCGATCCGCTCGCATTGGAACAGGCGATGATCTTCGCGATGCTCGGCACACGCGTCGCGATTGTGGATGCGGGGCAGCGACTGCTGGAATGTTGCGACCATCAAGTGGCCGATCTGCTGCGACGGCAGGCCGAAAGCTACGGCGTGCAGTTCCGATTCGGTCGCTCGATCAATGCCATTGAAATGACACTCGACAATCGCGCGGTCGTGCGGTTGGTCGGAAGCAAGAATCTGATCGCCGAGTGCGTGTCGTACGCCTCCGGTCGGCGCGGTCGAACCGACGCATTGAATCTGAAAGCCGCAGGCCTGATGGTCGATGACCAAGGCTGCTTGTGGTGCAACGAGCACGGCCAAACTTGGGTCAAACACATCTACGGCATCGGAGACGTGGTGGGCTTTCCGACACTCGCAAGCGCGTCACTGGATCAAGCCGGTCGATTTGTCGAGCACATGTTCGGTCAGTCGGCGAATGCCGAGACGCAGACGTCTTTCGGACTTTCCACGATTCCCGAACTGGCGATGGTCGGTGCGACCGAGGAGCAACTCCATCACGATTTGGTCGCCTATGAAGTCGGTATCAGCCGCTTCCGTGACGGCTCGTGTGGACCTGTCCACGGAGCGACGGCAGGGATGTTGAAGTTACTATTTCATCGTGAGTCGCTGCAGTTGCTCGGGGTGCATTGCCTCGGCGAGTCGGCAAGCGAACTCATTCGGATCGGTCAGACCGTGATGTCGTTCGGCGGGAGCATCGAAGCGTTTCGAGACGAGTGCTTCTACGATGCCACGTTGGCCGAGTGCTACCGCCTCGCAGCGGAAGATGGATTGCGACGATTGGAAGCGGAGCCGGTGATTCCCGAACCATCGCTCCGCATTTGGCGACCGGGATCTCGCCGCCGTCGCCGTCTCGTGCCGAACCTGACTTGAATTTCCGGTGACGATCGGGGGCCGTTCGGCGTTCGCTGTGCTCCACTCGCACAGCGCCGTGTTTCCGGCACGCACTGAGCTGACGCCCCCGCTCGCCATCGAGGCCGACATCATTGAAGCCTGACGCCAGCGAAGGGCTGTTTGTGAAACCCTTCGCTGGCGTTTCAGGCTTCAAAAGGATTAACCGCCGCCCAGCCACCAACCCAGCCACACGGCCAGCAGGCACAGCACGACATTCGCCGCCATGTTGAGCATCGCCAGCGCGAACGTGTCGTCGCGTGCGAGCATTAGAGTTTCAAAGCTGAAGGCGGAGAAGGTCGTCAGCGCTCCGAGTCCGCCAGTGACGAGCAGCAACCGCCAGCCATCGCTGAGTTCGCCGCGCCGATAGAGAGCCATCAGCAATCCGATCGTGAGGCAGCCGACGACGTTGACCAGTAAAGTGCTCAACGGCCAGAAGCGTCCGAGTTTGCCCTCGAGCAATCGCCGGCAGAGTTCGTTCGAGGCATGTCGCGTCACCGCGCCGATCGCTCCGCCGACTGCGACCAACAGCACACCGAGCCACGGACGCATGGTTTCTCCCAACGAATCACCGGCGAGCCGCTTGTGCTACTTTGTCTCGGCGATCTTCCACAGGAAGGCGTCGCTGCGGATGAACAGCGCGTTGTCGCTGATGGCCGGAGTTCCTTGGATCAAGTCCGCTGGCTCCGCTTTGCCGAGTTTCAATTCGCTTGTGCCGACCAGTTCGCCTTTCTCGCCGCCGAGCTGCACGACTTGGCAGACGCCCGCCTCGTTGACGAAATACAGTCGGTCTCCGGCAGCGACGGGAGACGCAGTGAACGGTCCCGTGAGCCGCAGTTGCCATTCCGTCTGTCCGTCGTCGAGGTTTGCACACGTCAGCACTCCCGCGCCGCCCGTCACGTAGACCTTCTTGTTGAGCACCAGCGGGCTGGGGGTTGCCGGTCCAAGCTTGGCGACATTCCAAAGCTGCTTCGGCTCCGACTTGCCCGCTTCTGGTTGCAGCGCGGTCAGGCCATTCGATGGGACGTAGGCCACTCCATCAGCCACGGTCAGCGACGGAATCGTGGACGCACCGGATTTGTAGGTCCAAACAACCTCGCCGGTTTGTGGCCGAACGGCTTCAACTCCCGCCGATGCCTGAAGCAGCGCGAGGACTTCACCAGAGGCATCCGTCAGCGGCGACGGTGACGTCCAATTCGCTCGCTTCGGACGAGTCCGTTTCCAGCGTGTCTCCCCGGTGTAGACATCCAGACCGGAGGCGAACGAGTCGGCATCGTTTTCCGTCTGAGCGATCAGCGTGTCGCCGATCACAATGGGCGATGAAGCCATGCCCAGGCTGTTGCTGCAATTTGGGAAGTCGTGCGAAATACCGCGATACCACTGCAAGTTTCCTTCGAGATCGAGACACGCGACGTCGTTACTGGAAAACAGAGCGAAGATGCGTTGCCCATCGCTGCACGGTGATGAGGCGGCTCCGCACGTCTTCGGATGCGTCATCGTGCGGCCGGTCGCCCAGAACTGACGCTCCCACAATTTCTGTCCCTTCTTCGCGTCGAAGCAGAGCACATGCAGTCGGTCCTGATGAAAGCCGCTGCTGCACGTCACGAAGACTCGCTCGCTGACGACGATCGGACTTCCCAGCCCGCGTCCCGGCAAGGCGACTTTCCAGGGAATGTTTTTGGATTGCTCGGCGTCCACCCATTCGGTTGGCAGTTTGGCGTTCGTTTCCACCGCTGTGGACAGGGTGCCTCGAAACTGTCGCCAGTCACCGAATCCGTGACAGGTGCCGTTCAACAGCAGGCCGATGGCGACCGTTGAAATCCACAAGCGAAACGACATGACGCGGTCCTCGCGAGAGTTGAAAGTGAATGCGTTCTACTTCTGTGACGTTGCCTGAGCCGGCCGCGACGCGAGGCCGAGTCCGGAGAGATCGGCGACACGGAGTTGGAATTCATAGCGCTGTGCCCATTCCTCAGTCTGTTCGTTCTGGCAGAGCTTCAGCAGGATCGTGTTGGCTCCGGCTTTGACTTCGCCACGGACACGGTACTGATCGAGGGCCATGCCACGGTGGTACTCGTCGCGGCCGAAGAGTTGTTTGCCGTCGACCCAAATTTTCCAGGCGTTCGGTGTGCCGAGTCGGAACTCAACGCTGCGAGCGGTCGGGCTGTGAAACTCGGTGGTCATGTACATGGCCGCGCCTTTGTACGGAGCAATTTGTTTGGCGACATTGACGATGCCGTATTCGTGATCGGTCGTCGTCTTATCCCACGCGACCTCTCCCTTTTGGCCTTCGTACTTGGCGGCGAAATCCAGCTTCTCTTCCGGCGGGTAGGCGGTGTCGAAGCCCTTGAGTCCGACATTGTCGAACGGGCCGATGAACCGCCAGCCGATCAGGAATCCGAAGTGCTTCTGGAGATCGACGTCCTCTTTCATCTCTTTGAGTTGCTTCGCGAGTGTCTTCACCTGGTCGTCGTCGGTCGCGCCGGACAGAGCTTTCTTGAACGTGATCTTGGCGGCGTCGGCGTCTTTGTCCTTGAGCGATTTCTCGCCGGCCACGATCAGCCTCGCGACGGCGTCGCGACGAAACTCCGGGCTGGGGTCGAGCAGCATGTCTGGGATGATCCGATCCGGTGCGGCGGGATCGACTCGCGTCAGCAGCTCAAATGCAAGCCGTCGTCCGCGCGGGTCTTGCTCGGCGTCGCGGATCAGCTTTTCGAGCGACTCGGTCGGCAGTGACTTGCCTGCGTTCAGCGTTCGATCGGCAATCGCCTCGACCGCTCCGCGCAGGTAATTCGCGGCGAGCGGATTCGCATCGCGGAAGCCCATCAGGACAGCGGGCAAAGTTGAAGCATTTTGTTGTGACAGCGCTGCGACCGCTTGATTGGCTTCGCGATTGCCTTGCGCTTCGCGGCCGACGGCTTTGATCGCCTTCAGCAGCGAGTCGATGTCAGCGGCGGAAGCGGAAACCGTCGGAGCCAAAAGAGTCACGACTAGAAGTCCACGGATCATCCAACTTGGCATGGCAACCTCGTGCGTCAGTAGGGGGGGATCGGAGGCAAAAACATACCGCCGACTTGCCAGCGGCATGTGCCACGAATCGTAGCGGTTCGATCGGAGTTCGGAAGCCAGCGACCCGGTCCGGCTGAGTCAGCCCTCGTGATCGCTTAATCGAACCAACTGGAATTCGGAGCGGACTATCGCGCGAAGACTGCTCGCGAGAAAGTAGCGACGACTTTGACCAGCGCCGTCGCTGAGTACGCCACAAGCGATCTCGACATCAAGCGGCCTGTTGAGTCACAACCAAAGAGTCTGGCTGCACCCGGCACGAACGAGCCTTCCCAGATCAGCCGATGATGACACGCGGTTGGCGAGCCGGATCAGGCTCGGCTTTGATGATGAGTTCGCGGACCATCCACGGGACGTTGCCTTCGCCAAACAGCACAAAGCTCAGGTTCATGGCCAGCGGGTTTTCATCGGACCAGCCGAAGTGTAGTTCGGGGGGCGTGCCGGATTTCGAGAGTTCCAGCGCGATCGACACCAGCGTGTGGGCGATCGAAGCGCATTTTGTCACACGGATGATGAAGCGGCCTTCTTCTTCGGTCACTTCGATGATTGGAGAATGATAGAACTCGCTGACATCACCGAGCGTCGCCTCGACGAACACGATCGGCATGTTCGGGTCGAGATGATGCTCACGTCGGATTTGCTCCTCTTTGTGAGCCAGCGTCCGATCGGCACCGGATCGATGAGGAACCAGCACCGGGAATTCCAGATGCCGCAGGGCGTCCCACAGGAAGTGCGACTCGTTGTTGACGAATCGAAAACTGAGCAATCGCAACTCCGTGCTTCTGAGCCAGCGAGAAACCAGCGACGACACAAACACCGCCCCGATAAAACCACTGGCGATGACCATTCCTTCGGGCTTCTCGATCAAAATCATCGTGGTCACATAGACGAACACCACCGTGATGCCGACGTACGGCCACGCGATCCGTTGGGCAGTTGAGCCTGCCCGTTTGCGGTACTGGTCGATGACCGTCGCCACGCAGGCGCTGGTGATCAGCACCATCACGCCCGTTGCGTACGCGCCGCCTTGTGCTTGCACGTCGGCTTGAAAGATCGCCGTCACCAGGATGTTGATGAACGTGAACAGCACCACCAGTGCTCGAATTTTCTTGGCCCATTCCGGAGCCATCCCGTAGCGCGGCAAATAACGTGGCACGAGGTTTAATAGACCGGACATCGCGCTCGCGCCGGCGAACCACAAGATCAACACGGTGCTGATGTCGTAGATCGTGCCGAACGTGTCGCCGAACCACGGACTGAGTTGGAATTCACACTCGCCGTGCGCGAGATACGCCAGCGCACGATTCGCCGCCGCTCCGCCGGTTTGCAACTGTTCTGCGGGGATCAGCGTTGAGACGACCATCGACGAGCCGAGCAAGTACACCGACATGATCACCGCCGCTGAGATCAGCAACTTGCGAGCATTGCGAATGCGGCCCGCCGGATGATCGGCAGTGTCCGACGCATCACCTCGAATCAACGGCATCACTGCGACGCCGGTCTCAAATCCGCTCAGCCCCAGAGCGAGCTTCGGAAAAAACAACACGCAAACCAGCGCGACGGCTCCCCAGCCTGTCCCTTGAACCGGCGCATCCTTCAACATCCATTCGCCGGCTTGCACCTTCTGCCACCAATCGGAAATCGCGGCGGGATGCTCGGCGAGATATGACAGCCCGCTGCCGATGACCACGATGTTGAGCGTCAGGTACACCGCGACCAGCGCGACCGCCAGACCGATCACCTCGCTGAAACCTTTCAGAAATACGCCACCCAGCATCACGAGCAAACACATCGTCAGCAGCGTCTGCCCTTGCAGCCATTCGGGCATTTGGTGCCAATGTGGATTGTGAATGAGATGCTCGGCGGCATCGGCGGCCGACAGCGTTTTGGTGATGACGTAATCCGTCGCGGCGAAGCCCAACAGCATCAGCACGACAAATTTGCCCGTCCAGCCGCGCATCAGCTTTTCGAGCATCGAGATTGAGCCTTGCCCCTGAAACGACTGCCCCGCAACGTAGCAATAAACCGGCAACGCTCCGAACAGGGTGACGAGCACGAGCAACACGGTCGCCAATGGTGCAAGCCGTCCCGCTGCCTCGAACGCCATCGAGGGCTGATAGCCCAGCGTGCTGAAATAGTCCACGCCCGTCAGACACAGCACCCACACCCAGAAACTCTGGTGTCCGTGATTCCCTTCCGATTCGTGACCAGCGGCGATCACGGGAGGTGTCGGATCGAGCGTTCGTGAAGCGACGGCTGTCGCGGTGATGGAAGTCTGCGGCGAAGCGCCGTCTGTAGCGGACGGCATTCCCTGCGGAGTCGGTGGGCACGATTCCTTCGTGCCACTTTGAATTTCGGACATAGTTTTCCAACACGACCAGTTGGGTCTGTTCAAGCAACTCAGGGTGCGAAGGACTCAACCGAACTTCGCGTGAGGTGGGCAAACGCTAGCAATCCTCGGTGTTGAGTTGCAATGGTCGCCAGCTCCAGCGACGCAACCGGCTGGTTGCTACAAAAGTTCGGACGCACGGAAATCAGCGAGGTTGGTTGCGTTCCCGTTCGAGCAACAGTCGCTTGCGCCACAAACCACCGCCGTAGCCAGTCAGGTCTCCGTTCTTGCCGATGACGCGATGACACGGAATCAAGATGTTGACTCGGTTCTGACCGTTGGCGTTCGCAACAGCTCGGACGGCGGTCGGCTGGCCGATGCGTGCCGCGAGTTCTTCGTAGCTGATCGTCGTGCCATGCGGGATGCGACGCAGTTCTTGCCAAACTCGCTCCTGGAACGGCGTCCCACGCGGCGCGACCGGAACCGTGAACTCCGTCAGATGCCCCTCGAAATACGCGGCCAGTTCGTCGCTCAACCGTTTGAGCCATTCGTGCTGCCCCGGCATGACCGAAGCCTCGAATCGGCGGCGCATCGTCGCGAGATTCCGTTCGAGCATTCGTCGATCCGTGTATTCCAACAAGCAGATGCCGTCGTCAGTCGCCGCTGCCAGCAAACGGCCGAGTGGACTGTCGAGCATCGTTGTCAACACGCATTGAGTCTGCTCGCTGCGGCGTAATCCTCGCGAGACATCAGTAGCCATCAACAATTCCGTCTCGGACATCGCATCCCTCCGAGATCAAAAGGGCTGTGAAAATTTCTCCAGTTTTGTTTGCGGCGGCATTCTTCCGAGTGCCCTTCCAGACCACCACCGAAAACGAGACAACTGATTCGGCTTCCCGAAACAGTTGTCTGGACAACTATTGTCTGGCGGGCTAATTTGTCGGCCATGCCCACGATTCGAGCCAAGCTGACTCGCCATGCGACGCGATTCGATTCGCTCGAACAGGAAGTATTTCTGAATCTGTGGCGGACGTACGACCGACTGCGGATTCAGGAAGACGAACTGTTCGGACGGTTTGAACTGACTCCGCAGCAGTACAACGTGCTGCGCTTGCTGAAGGCCACGCACCCGGAAGCCTTGCCGACGCTCGCGTTGGCCGAGCGGCTGGTTTCGCGGGCGCCCGACATCACGCGGATGTTGGACAAGCTCGAAGAGCGAGGACTGATCGCTCGCGAGCGGTTGGCGGACAATCGCCGTGTGGTCCACATCGGAATCACCAAGTCGGGCGTGGCATTGCTGGAAGAGATCACCTTGCCGTTGCAGGAATGTCACGCGCGGCAACTGGGGCACATGTCGGCGGCGGATTTGAAACAACTGTGTGCGTTGCTGCGGGCCGCTCGTGACCCGCACGAAGAAGAAGAAAGTAGCTGGTTGTAGTTCGTCAGGCGCGTTTTCGACGTGCCTGACATTTGGACTTGAACACGTTGGAAACGTACTCAACGATCGATCGGGCAGGAGTGCCCAAGCTCCGAAAGGAAAACAGCATGTCCGTGATTGAAACCGACGTTGTGGTGATTGGCGGCGGACCGGCTGGCTCGACCGCTTCGACGTTGGTCGCTCAAAAAGGCCATCGCGTTCAACTCTTCGAGCGTGAAAAGTTTCCGCGGTTTCACATCGGCGAGTCGCTGATTCCGGAGACCTATTGGGTGCTCGAACGGCTCAACATGTTGCCGAAGATGCGGGCCAGCAAGTTCGTTCACAAGCACAGCGTGCAGTTCGTGAACGCGGCGGGGAAGCTGTCAGCTCCGTTCTATTTTTGGGACAACAAGCCGCACGAGTGCTCGCAGACGTGGCAGGTGGTTCGTAGCGAGTTCGATCTGATGATGCTTAACAACGCCCGCGAACATGGCGTCGAGTCGCACGAAGGTGTGCGAGTGCTCGACGTGATCTTCGAGGGAGATCGCGCCGTCGGTGTGAAGATTCAAGAGGCCGACGGAGCACAGCGCGAGGTCCGGGCGAAAGTCGTCGTCGATGCCAGCGGACAGAGCGGTCTGTTGCAGAACAAGTTTAAGCTGCGAGTCTGGGATCCGGTGCTCAACAAGGGTGCGATCTGGACGTATTGGGAAGACGCCTATCGCGATGTCGGCCGCGACGAAGGGGCGACGATTGTCATTCAGACGCCGAACAAGCAAGGCTGGTTCTGGAATATCCCGCTGCACGACAACCGGCTCAGCTTGGGAGTCGTCGGGCCGTTCGATTACCTCTTCAAGGGACGTGGGACTCACGAGGAGACGTATCTCGAAGAGGTCGCGAAATGCCCGGCCGCGCAAGAGCGGACGGCAAATGCTCGCCGAGTCACCGGCTATTTCGCAACGAAGGACTATTCGTATCGCGCGACGCAGGCCGCCGGTGCCGGCTGGGTGACGATCGGTGATGCGTTCGGGTTTCTCGATCCGCTGTATTCGTCGGGCGTGCTGTTAGCTCTGAAGTCGGGCGAGATGGCGGCTGATGCGATTGTCGAAGGATTACAAACCGGCGACTTGTCGGAGACGCAACTCGGCAAATGGTCGACGGTGCTCAATCAAGGAATCGATCGGATGCGGCGGCTGGTCTGCGAATACTACGACGGCTTCAGCTTCGGCAACTTCGTGAAGAATTATCCGCACCTCAAAGGCAAGGTGACTGACCTGCTGATCGGCGACTTGTTCACGGACAAGGTCGATGTCGTGTGGGAGCCGATGCAGTCGTTGTACTCAGCGGAGAAGACCACTCCGAAGAGTTGGGATTCAGGTACGCCGCCGGAGGTCGCGGCGACCAAGCTCAACGAGTTGTTCCTGCCCGAAGGGCTCAAGCCGTAGGTCAGCCTTTCCAGGCTGAACCGATTTACGGTGGACGCCGTTTTGCCAATTCGGGTCAGGCTGGAAATCCTGGCCTACCGAGGATGATGAAAACGCCGCGATGGACACGCGGGTTGATGGAGCTGATCGTGCTCAACATCGGCCTCGATCTGGGAGTGATCTCGCCGACGCTGTTCGCCATGATGGTCTTGATGGCGCTGGTCGCGACGACGCCGGTGTTGAGATGGCTCAGTGGAGCAGGTTTTCAACCCGCCCGTCACTCGTGAATCGCCTCTCGACAATGAGAGTCGCTCGATTGAATTCTTGAGACTTACCGCCGATCCAGTGCCGGCAGCGGGAACTCAGCAGAGGGCGTGTGCTGCTCGCGCAGGAGCTGCTCCATCTTGGCAACGATGTCGGGGTGTTCGGACGCGACGTCCTTAGATTCGGCGATGTCCTCTTTCAAGTTGTAAAGTTCGATTTTCAGTGACGGTTGTTTGTCCTTGTCCTTGCCGGTCGGCTTGAGGTTTTGACGGACTCCCTTCCAGTCGCCGATGCGAATGATTTGCTGGCCGCCGTAGGACGGGAACTCGCGGTAGAGAAATGGCCGCTCAGGCTGTGCTGCACCGCGCAGTGTCGGCCACAGGCTGATGCCGTCGATCTCTTTCGGAACAGAGTCGGTTGCTCCGGCGACTTCGAGCAGCGTTGGCAGCCAGTCTTCAAATCCGCTGACTCGGTCGCGAGTTGTTCCGGCGGGGATCTTTCCTTTCCAGCGAGCGATGGTTGGCACGCGGAAGCCTCCTTCGTACAGCGAGCCTTTCTGGCCGCGCAGCGGGCCGGCGGAGTTGAAGAACCGTCCGTCGGTCCCAGCGTAACCTTGATAAGCATGATCGAGCGGGCCGTTATCGGACGAGAAAACGAACAACGTGTTCTCTTCCAATCCGAGTTCACGTACCAACGCGACGATGCGTCCGATGTCGCGGTCCAGTCGAGTGATCATCGCGGCGAACGCGGCTCGCGGAGTGCGATGCGGCAGGTAGCCCTTGTTGCCGACGTAGGGCGTCTCCTCGAACTTGTCGAGGTACTCGCTCAGCGAATCATCGGGAACTTGGATCGCGACGTGCGGGAT
This sequence comes from Candidatus Kuenenia stuttgartensis, assembly GCA_945861865.1. Lineage (GTDB taxonomy): Bacteria > Planctomycetota > Planctomycetia > Planctomycetales > Planctomycetaceae > SXKJ01. The sequence goes on from CAMAWN010000056.1 coordinate 12,152, forward strand.
CGTGCTCGGCACATACAGGAAGAACGGGCGTTCGCGGTTGTCGCGGACGAACTTCAACGCCTGCTCCATGATCCTGTCCTGAGCAAACTCTTTGCCGGTGAACTGCGAGTAGCTGGCGGGGTCGCGCGGGTCGAGATTCTTCGCCAAGGCTTGATGAGCCGAGAACTCCGGATTGTTCAACCGCACTTGCTTGTCGTCGTCCCACAAGTGCGTCGGATAGTGGTTGTGAGCGACTCCCTGGCAGTTGAAGCCGAAGAAGCGATTCAGGCCTTGCTTGAGCGGCTCGCCCGCGGACCCCGGCCCACCGAGTCCCCACTTGCCGAAGCCTCCGCAAACGTAGCCGGCCTTGCCGAGCAACTTCGGCAGCGTGACGGTCTCGGCGGGAATCGGATATTGCCCTTCGGGCGGCGTGCTGCGGTTGTCTCGGATGAAGGCGTGGCCCGGATGCTTGCCGGTCATCAACACGCATCGCGACGGAGCACAAACCGCATTGCCTGAGTAATGCTGCGTCAGTCGCATCCCCTCTGCGGCGAGCTTGTCGAGATTCGGCGTCTTGATTTTCGTCTGTCCGAAGCAGCCGATCTCTCCGTAGCCGAGATCGTCCGCCAAGATGAAAACGATGTTGGGACGACCCGGTTCCGCGCCGGCGATTGCGGTCAGGCACGACCAACTCAACGCGAGGATGGCAAAGAATCGAACGGACATGGTGTCAGACTCCACGAGAGTGAGGGCGGTTGTGACGATGCGAAGCGAGCCGACAAGACGGACTGCGATGTCGTTGGTCCTTGGGCCTGCCGGAGGACCAAGGATCAACGACCAATAACCAACGATCAATGTTCCCCATTCTGCACCAACACTTTCAGCAGGTTTAACTCGTCGAGCAAATCGTCAGAGGGGAAAAGTGAATCAGCTTGGATCATTCCGCCCGAATCCGCAGCCGGCGAAAATGGACCTCGAAATCTTCCGACTGAAGACCGATCATTCCGCCCGTCACGTCGCTCGGCTGGCTCTCGCAGACCTTCGTCCCGTTCAAGAGTGCAGTGATCGCGCCGGCCTTCGAGACGATTTCGATCGCATTCCATTCGCCGATCGGCTTGCGTGCCGACTCGCGAGCCGCGCCGTCATCGACGATCACAACTTTGGCCGCGCCGCCGTTCTCTTTGATCGTCGCCAAGTCCGCGAACCGGCCTTGGACCTCCAGTGACTTCGGCCATTGCTTGTGAGGCTCGGTGATGTGCAGCATGACCCCAGTGTTGGGATTAAACGTCTTCGCGGCTGAATCATCCGTGGGTGGAGCAAAGCGAAGCTCCAGCCGCATCGTGAAATCGGAGAATGTGTCCTTCGAGTACAGATAGCCCTTCGGTTTGCCGAAGCAGACGATTGCCCCATGAATCCCGATCCAAGTTGTCTGCGGCGATTGCGGCGGCTTCGCAAAGAACGGTTCAAAGTCGTTGAATGTCAAAACGTGGAATCCTTCTTCGACGGTGAACTCACCCTCTTTCAACGTGTCGGAACTCCACGGTACGAGTGCTGCCGCCGTCGATGTGCGTGGCTCCGATTGTTGTGGAGCGGTCACGGACTCGGTTCTCGTTTTCGTTGCCGGTGGTTCTGACGAGCAACCCACCGACACGACGATCATCGTCCACAGGACAGCGTTGCATCGACGACTCAGGATGACGGCTGCTGTCATGAAATCTCTCCCTGCCACTTGGTCAGTGGCGGCTGGAAGTCTTGCGGGGTTTCTTGGCTGACAATGTTTTGGCTTGGCGAGCGATTGCCACAGAGCGCATCGCACAGACCCTCAATTCTTCAGCGTCGTCCAACAGGTCAGCGGGAACCTCGAAGTACGACGTGGTCGTCGGCCGATCCGAAAACGGTTTGAACGGGCTCATCGCGCGTGCCTCGTAATCGGCTCGGTTCGAGTTATCGACTTTGAACCACAGCCGGTCGAATGCGACGATCCCGAAAAACTGCTCGCCGGAATACAGCCCGACGCCGCCAAACATTTTCCGAGCGTGCAGGCCGGAGACCACACGCTGCAATCGCTCGACCGCTTCGTCGGCAAAATCTGAGTTCGTCGCCATGCGGACATTGTCGAAGGCTTCTCGTGAAGGTGACAAGTCACTCGTGGGCGATACGATGCTCCGCTAAATCTATTCTCCCCCCACGGGGCTTGTCTCAGTGGTCTGCGGGTGGTTTACATTTCTTCGACGAGGGTTTCACGATGACTGCGAGATTTTGGACTGCCTGTTTGCTGCTGCTCGTCCCGTTGGGTTGCGGCGATTTTCAACCTCAGGCACCAGCACCAACGCTCATGGACGACGGTCCAAGAGCTGGCATTCCGATGGGGATCTCGGCCGGCGGTGAAGCCGAGACCGCCGTCGTTCCTCCCAAATACACCTTCGCCGTCATTCCCAAGGGAACGACGCACGAATTTTGGAAGTCGGTCCATGCCGGAGCCGAGAACGCCGCCAAGGAATTTGGCGATGTGAAGATTCTTTGGAAAGGACCGCTGCTGGAAAACGATCGGGACGGGCAGATCAGCGTGGTGCAGGACTTCGTGACCAAACAAGTCGATGGCATTATCCTCGCGCCGCTCGACAAGCAAGCTCTGGTCGATGCGGTCAAGGACGCTCAAGCCGCGAAGATCCCCGTGCTGATTTTCGATAGCGCGTTGCAGGACGAAAGCCTGATCGTCAGCTACGTCGCGACGGACAACCTCAAGGGAGGCCAGTTAGCCGGCCGGCAACTCGGCGAGTCATTGGGCGGCAAAGGGAATGTCGTCATGCTGCGCTACAACACCGGCAGCGAAAGTACCGAACAACGCGAAGACGGATTCCTCGAAGCGATCAAGTCCGGATTTCCGAACATCAAGGTGCTGTCGGCCAACGAGTACGCTGGGACGACGCCCGAATCGTCGTTGGACAAAGCGACGCAAATTCTCACGAAGCACAAGGACGAGGTGAACGGCATCTTCGCCGTTTGCGAGCCGAACGCCGCCGGAGTCCTCAAGGCTCTCGAAGAGGCCGGTCTTGCCGGCAAAGTGAAGTTCGTGGCCTTCGACCCGAACAAAGAACTGATCCAAGGCATGGTTGACGGCAAGGTCCACGGCATCGTCCTGCAAGACCCGGTCACGATGGGCTACGAATCGGTCAAACGAATGGTGGCTCACCTCAAAGGCGAGAAGGTTGAGAAGCGAATCGGCACCGGCGAGTACGTCGCCACGCCGGAGAACATGACGACTCCGAAAATGGACAAGCTGCTCAAGCCGCAGCAGTTTGAGTGAGGAGCGAAGGGCGAGGGCGAGAGAAAGGAAAAACAGAAGCAACGAATTGATCCAATGGGTCCAGTCATGAACTCACCCCTCGCCCCTCGGCCCTCATCCCTCCTCTCAATGTCCGGCATCACGAAGTCGTTTGGCGCGACGCAAGCGCTGCGCGACGTATCGCTCGATGTGCCGGCCGGACGAGTACTGGCTCTGATTGGCGAGAACGGTGCGGGCAAGAGCACGCTGATGAAGGTGCTCAGCGGAGCGCACGCACCGGATGCGGGAACGATGACACTGAGTGGGAAGCCGTTCGCTCCGAGTGGTCCGCACGACGCGCGATTGGCCGGCGTCGGCATGATCTATCAAGAGCTGAATCTCGCGCCGGACCTGAGCGTCGAAGACAACATCATGCTCGGTCAGGAACGCAGTCAGTTCGGGATGCTCAACAGACGTGCTCAGCAAGCGAAAGTGCGCGAAGTGCTGGAGTTGCTCGGTCATCCCGATTTGCCGCCGAGCACACCGGTTCGCGAATTGCCGATCGCTCAGCAGCAGCTCGTCGAGATCGCGCGGGCACTGGCCTCGGACTGCAAGGTGATCGTCTTCGACGAGCCGACCAGTTCGCTGACACGCTCAGATGTCGAATATTTGTTCGCCGTGATCCGCCGACTGAAATCGACGGGACTTGGCATCGTCTACATCAGTCATTTCTTGGAAGAGATTCGGCAAGTCAGCGACTGTTACGCCGTGCTTCGCGACGGCCAATCGGTTGGCAGTGGTGAGCTGTCGGACACGACCGACACGGACATCGTCAGCCTGATGGTCGGTCGCAGCGTTTCGGAACTGTTTCCGTCAGTCCCGCACATACCGGGAGAAGTCGTGTTGAAAGTCGCTGGCTTGAGTGGTGAATCGTCTCCCGTCGAGGTCTCGTTCGAGTTGCGGCGCGGAGAAATTCTCGGCATCGCCGGCTTGATCGGGGCAGGGCGGACGGAACTACTGCGTTGTCTGTTCGGGCTCGATGAAGCTGCGAGTGGCGATGCGGTTCGTAGTCCGGACGTAGGCGTCCGGACGCTCGGACGTAGGCGTCCGGGCTACGGCGACTCGCCGCGACAACGTATCGCGGCCGGTTTCGGTCTTGTCTCCGAAGATCGCAAGACCGAGGGACTCGCACAGTCCCGTTCGATCGCCGACAACATCACCTACAGCCGATTGAAACCGTACTCGTGCTTCGGATGGCTCAATCTGAATCGTCGCCGCACGGCCGTCGCCGATTGGATGCGGCGGTTGCACGTCAAGGCCGCGTCGCCCGAACAATCAATCAGCGAACTCTCCGGCGGCAACCAACAGAAGGTCGCGATCGCGCGCGTACTGCATCAAGAGGCGGACATCCTGCTGCTCGACGAACCGACTCGCGGCATCGACGTCGGCACGAAGGCAGAAATCTACCGCCTAATGGGGGAGCAAGCCGCCGCCGGTAAGGCGATCATCTTCGTCAGTTCGTACCTGACCGAGTTGCTAGCCGTCTGCGACCGCGTGGCCGTGATGTCCCGCGGCCGATTGAAAGAAGTTCGCGCGGCGCGGGATTGGACCGAGGAGGCCGTGATGGCCGTCGCCGTGAGTGTGAATGAATCCGTGGCCTGACCACGAGGAAGTCCGATGATCGAACCGTCAACCACTCAGCCAACTTTCGGAGACGCGACGAAGTCTCGTCGAACCTGGAGCCGCGTCGTCAATGTCGTTGGTCCGTTTCTCGCCTTGGCCGCGGTCGTATTGTTCTTTGCGATCGCCGATCGCTGGATGAACGGCGAGAAGGCCACGTTTCTCACAAGCCGCAACCTGACGACGATCTCCTCACAGACTTCAACGGTGGCGGTCGCAGCGTTGGGAATGACCATCATCATCATCGCCGGGGGGATCGACCTGTCGGCCGGGACAGCGATCGCACTGTGCGCGACGGTGTTGGCGTGGAGCCTCAAGGAAGACCTCGGCCCGCGCTGGCTTGCGGGCGAGACGACGGCAGCCGTGGCCAAGTCGATCAACGAAGCCCAGAGCGACTTGAAACGGATCGAGCGCGAGATCGAGGCTCTGGCCGGAGGCGAGGTAACTCCGACGCAAGTCGCGGCCAAGCTGATGGCCAAGAGCGATACGGAAGAGGCGATTCGGCAACACGAGCGACGACTGGCCAAGTTGAAGTCGCTGTCCGCCGCCGTTGCCGTCGCGATGTCGTTGGCGTGCGGCGCGCTCTGCGGGTTCGCAAACGGGTGGTTGGTCAGCTATCTGCGAGTCGTTCCCTTCATCGTCACGCTGGGGACCATGCAGTTGTATCTGGGATTGTCCAAGCAGGTTGCTCGCGAGACGACCGTGCGGCCGGATCGGTTCAGCCAAGTCTCCGATGGACTGGTCGATTTACTCAGCGTCCGCGCCGATGCCTTGTGGCTGGGATTGCCCAGCGGTGTGTGGCTGACACTGCTGCTCGCCGGGTTGCTCGCGGCCGCGCTGCATTGGACGGTCTTCAGCCGCTATGTCTTCGCGCTCGGCTCAAACGAAGCGACGGCGCGGTTGTGTGGCATCAACGTCCGCTGGAACAAGATCGCGGTCTACACGCTGAGCGGTTTGTTCGTCGGCATTGCCGGCCTGTACCAGTTCTCGCGGCTGACCGTCGGCAACCCCACCTCCGGAAGCGGCCTCGAACTGCGAGTCATCGCCGCTGTCGTCATCGGCGGTGCGAGCCTCAGCGGCGGACGCGGTTCGGTGCTCGGCACACTGCTGGGGGCACTCATCATGTCGGTCATCGCCAACGGCTGCACGATGCTCGGCCTGCAAAACCCAGTCCAAGACATGATCCTGGGCGTGATCATCGTCGCGGCGGTCACACTCGACCAATTCCGGCAGAAATCCGTCAGCCGATAGCCGATAGCCGTGATACCGTTTTTCGTTCGCAAGGAGTCAACGTCATGCGAGTCACTGTGTTCGTTGGATTGTTGTTGGTCTCCGCGTTGCTTGCCGTCGCTGCTGATCCGGCACCGAAATATTCTGAGCATCAAGACCAGTCGTATTTCCTCGACACGAACGGCCAGAAGCAGCCGGTCAAGACCGCAACGGATTGGGCGAAGCGGCGCGAGCACATTGCGGCCTGGATGCAGACCGTCATGGGGCCGCTCCCCAAGCCGGAGAAGCCAGTGCCGCTCGACGTAAAAATCGAGGAAGAGGTTGCTGTCGGTGAACTGACTCGGAAGAAAATCAGCTATCACACCGACTCGACCGAGCGTCGCGTGAAGGCGTTTCTGTTTCTGCCGAAAGTAGGGCAGGCTTCCCAGCCGGCCATTCTCTGTCTGCATCAGACGACGAACATTGGCAAGTCCGAACCGGCAGGGCAGGGGGGAAGTCCCAACCTGCACTACGCGCTGCATCTTGCCCAGCGCGGCTATGTGACGCTCGCCCCTGACTATCCGAGCTTCGGCGAATACCCATTCGACTTCGCTCCGGCTCACGGCTACACGAGCGGCAGCATGAAGGCGATCTACGACAACATCCGCGCGGTGGACTTGTTGCAGTCGCTGCCGGAAGTCGACAAGAACCGCATCGGCTGCATCGGCCATTCGCTGGGCGGACACAACACGATGTTCACGGCGTTCTTCGAACCTCGCATCAAATGCCTCGTCTCGAACTGCGGCTTCACTCGGTTTCACAAGTACTACGGCGGGGCCTTGAAGGGTTGGACAAGCTCCCGCTACATGCCGCTGATCGACTCGCGGCACCACAACAGCCCGGACGAAGTCCCATTCGACTTCCCAGAGATCGTCGCTGGCCTTGCTCCGCGTCCGTTCCTCGCCAGCAGCCCGATCGGCGACAGCAATTTTGAAGTCAACGGCGTGAAGGATTCAATCGCCTCGGCAAAGCCGATCTATGAATTGCTCGGAGCAGGCGACGCCTTGCAAGCCAACTACCCGAATTGCGCTCACGACTTTCCCGAAGACGTTCGCAAGGTCGCGTACGAATTCTTCGACAAGCATCTCAAGAAATGACGCTCGCGGGCGGATCGCGCCTCGGCCACCATTTTCGCAGCGTGTTCACGAAGGCTTGATCGGTTTTCGTGGAGATCATTTCGAGCGGCGAGAATCCGCGCTGCCGAGCTAGCCACAGGGTCAGCACGAAGCAGCCCACGCCGATCGCTCGGTTCGGCCAGGCGTTCAAGTCCCACTGGCCGGACCAGGTCCACTGCCAAGCATTGGAGATCGGCAACAGATACGGCACCGGCCACTGATACCCATCCGCGCCGCGCGAACCGATGACATCACAGAACAAATGCAGATGGAACGTCAGGCAAGCCAGCAGCGTTGTCTTCCAGTGACCTTTCGAGAGACACGCGGCGGCGACCGTCACGAACGCCGCGAAGCCGACGTTGTGACACAAGATGTGGTGGTACTCACTGTGCCACAGCAGCGGCGTGTCCCAGTTGATCGTGATCCAGTTCTCGATCGGATAACCGAAGCCGTCGATGTCAGGGATGACTCCTGCGAGCGTCACAATGGCTCTGTCGCGGCGAGTTTTGGTTGTCGCATCAGCAATGACCCAACTGATGAGGAAGTGCGTCGGTGGGATCATGCGTTTGGCCCTTAGTCTCGATCACGAGTCCGGAACACAGGCAATGCGAGCATCCAGCGCAGCCCTGCAAGTCTCAACACCGAGATCACCCCGGCGTGTAGCCAAAACCTCCGCCTCCGGGAGTCTCGATCGTCAACAGGTCGCCGGTTGCGACGGTGAGTTGAGCTTTGCCTCCGAGTTCGACGATCGTTTTTGTGTCCACCTTCGTCAGCGTGTTGCGGCCCAACGAACCGGGTTGGCCTGCGTTCAACCCAAAAGGTGGGAACGGGCCGCGACGCTCTGTGAGCAGCGAGACGTTGAGCGGTCGCAGAAACTCCAGCTTGCGGACGATTCCGTCGCCGCCGTGATGTTGGCCCGCGCCGCCGGAGCCTTTGCGGATCGAGAATTCATGGACGCGGACCGGGTAGCGGCGCTCGATGACTTCGACGTCGGTCAGGCGTGTGTTCGTCATGTGCGTGTGAACGGCGTCGGCTCCGTCAGCGTTCGCTGTCGCGCCGGAGCCGCCGCAGATGGTTTCGTAGTAGCCGAAGGTCGCGTCGCCGAACGTGAGGTTGTTCATCGTCCCTTGGCTCGCCGCTGCGAGGCCCAGTGCGCCGAGCAGCACATCGACGACTCGTTGCGAGGTCTCGACGTTGCCGCCGACGACCGCCGCGTTTTGCGAAGGGTCGGGATGCTCCGGCGGGTTGAGCAGGCATTCGGGGACGATGATCGAGATTGGCTCCAGCACGCCGCCGTTGAGCGGGATGTCTTCGTTGATGAGGCAACGAAAGACGTACATCACGGCCGCCGTCACGATGGCTCGGTTCGCGTTGAGGTTGCTTTTCAGAATCGGGCCGGTGCCGGTGAAATCGACGGTGGCGGAGTCTCCGGCAATCGTGATCGTCGCGTGAATCGGCGAGCCGTCATCGAGGTGATCGACTCGCTCGTACCTGCCGTCGGGCAGAGCAGCCAAAGCCAGCCGCATCTTCGTTGCGGCGGCGACTTGAATGTGCCGCATGTAGGCTTGGACGACGTCGAGTGATTGCTTCTCGACCAGTTCGGAAAGCAGTCGCACGCCGATGTTGTTGGCGGCGACTTGAGCTCGAATGTCGGCGAGGTTGTCGTTGATCGCTCGTGTGGGATGCGGGTCGGACAGCAAGAGTTGTCGCAGTTCGTCCTCGCGCGATACGCCGGCATCGACCAGCTTGAAGTTGCGGATCAAGACGCCCTCCTCGCCAAGGTTCTTCGAGAAGGGCGGCATTGAGCCGGGCAGGATGCCGCCGATCTCCGCATGATGCGCGCGGCTGGCGGTGAAGAAAATCAATTCGCCGGTCGTCGCATCATGCACCGGAGTGACAATGGTGACGTCTGGCAAATGCGAGCCGCCGCGGTACGGATCGTTGGTGACGAAGACCGTCGCTTGGACGTCCCCGTCCAAACGCTTGGACGAGGACGTCCAAGCGACAAACTCGTTCGGGTTGTCGACGATGATCCGCTTGACCGTCTCGCTCATCGCTCCGAGATGCACGGGGATGTGCGGGGCGTTGACGACCAAGTTGCCCTGCGGATCGAAGATCGCACAACTGAAATCGAGACGTTCTTTGACGTTCGTCGAGCAGGAAGTCTTTTGCAGCGTGACTCCCATTTGCTCGGCGATGGACGCGAAGAGGTTGTTGAAGATTTCGAGCAGCACCGGGTCGGCCGATTGCCGATCGCCGTGAGCTGAACGCCGTGAGTTCTTTTTGCCGCTGGATTCCAGAACCACTACGCCCCGTTCGAGCAGCCGAACGGTCCAGCCGAGATCGACGACGATTGTGGAACTCGGTTCGGAGATCAGGGCTGGACCGATGATCTCGTCGCCGGGGTGTAGGTGCTCGCGGAAGAAGATCGGCGTGTCGCGGAACTGGCCGTCGAACCAAGCACGTTGCGAGTCGTCTGGAGTCGGTGAGCGAAGCACAAGCGGTTGTGAAACAGACGGTGGCTCGGCGGTCAGGCCGACGACTTCGATGCGAGCGGCCGTGATCTCCAACTTGCGACCCGAATGCGTGTAGCCATAAAGCTGGCGGTGCAGCTCTTCGTATTTTGCGGCGTAGTCGCCATCGGGTGGACGGGGCACTCGGATCGTGGCGTCGACGCCCGCGTAGCGCAGGTCGAGCGATTTCACAGCGGGTTGAATTCGCTCAGTGGCGATTCCTTCGGCGGCGACTTCGGTTCGAGCGGCCTGTTCGAGTCCTGCGAATAGCGTTTCCAATTCGACAAGTTGCTCTGCGGAATACGGCTTCAGAACTGAGCGTTCGCCGAATCGCCGGACGTCTGCGAGGCCGATGCCGTAGGCGCTCAGCAAACTGGCGAGCGGGTGAATTAGGACTCGCTGCATTCCGAGAGCCTCGGCCATTTCGCAGGCGTGTTGTGCTCCCGCGCTGCCGAAGCAGACGAGCACATACTCGGCCGGATCGTAGCCGCGAGCGACCGAAATTCTCCGAATCGCGCGGACCATGTTGGCGTTCGCGATGCGGCACAAGCCGTCGGCCACCTCATCCGTGGGGCAGATTTTCAACCTGCCCATCTCGCCCAATTCAGGGGCAAGTTGAAAACCTGCCCCACGAGCCAACTCCGTCAACCGACGTTCGACGGCGGCACGATCCAGCGGGAATGGAAACCGCGCGGGCACGATGCGGCCGAGCCACAGATTCAGATCGGTCACGGTCAGCGGGCCGCCGCGGCCGTAGCAGGCGGGGCCGGGATCGGAGCCGGCGCTCTGCGGGCCGACGATGAGTTTCACTCCGTCAAAACCGCAAACACTGCCACCTCCAGCTGCGACGGTTTCGATCGCCAGCATCGGCGCGACGATGCGGACTCCGGCCTTCGTGGTCTCGAATTCGTATTCGTACTCGCCGTCGAATCGCGCGACGTCGGTGCTGGTCCCCCCCATGTCGAAGCCGATCGCCTTCGTGAAGCCGGCTTGCTGAGCGACTCGCGAGAAGCCGATCACTCCGCCGGCCGGACCGGAGAGGATGCTGTCTTTGCCCACGAAGCGATCGGCGTCGATCAGGCCGCCGGCGGAGGTCATGAGTCTGAGAGTCGTCTCCCGGCGAGCGGTGAGTGTTAACCCTCCGAGTTTTGGGAGTTCTCCTTCGAGCCTCGAAGGCTCGGAGGACTGATCCGTCTTCGGCGGACTCGCCTGAAGTTGCTCCCGCAGTCGCCCGACGTACTCGCGCAGGATTGGGTTCAAGTACGCATCCATGACGGTCGTGTCGCCGCGGCTGACGATCTTGATCAGCGGGGCTAAACGGCTCGACACGCTGATCTCGGTGAAGCCAAGCTCGCGAGCGATTCGTTCGACGATCTGCTCGTGCGAGGAATTGGCGAACGAGTGCAGAAGACAGATCGCGAGCGAAGGATTCGATTGGACATTGATTATTGGTCGTTGGGCATTGGGCTTTGGGGCGGCGTGCTCGTGACGAGCAGTTGCGTTTGGGTTCCTCAATGACCAATGACCAATTCCTTTGGCCGACTTCAATGCGATCAACTGCTCTCGAATTCGAGCTTCGTCGGGAGCCTGAAGCACTCGGCCGTCGGCGTCGAGTCGCTCGTCGATTTCAAGCACGTCGGCGAACAATGGTTCGGGTTTGACGATGTCGAGGTCAAACAGTCGCGGACGATCTTGGTTCGCGATCAACAAGACATCGGCGAAGCCTTTCGTCGTGACGAAGACTGTGCGAGCGCCTCGTCGAGTCAGCAGCGCGTTCGTGCCGCGCGTCGTGCCGAGCCGCACGCTCACGCCGGGAATCGGCTGATCGCGGCGCAGGCCAAGCGCCGTGCGAATCGCCAGAATCGGAGCTTCTTCGCCGGCGGAGATTTCGTAGCGTGTGCCCGACCCGATCGAGTCTGGAAGCAGCGCCGTGACTTCAATGACGCCGAGTCGTTGGTGAAACGCCGCGACCTTCGTGGCGAGGAGCGTCTCGCCTTGTTCGTCCAAAAAGCGGATGTCGTAGCCGATCCAAAAATTGGGGGCATCGTGTCGTCGCAGCGGATCAACCAGACGGTTCGTCCCTTGTCGGTCTTCAATCTGTCCTTTGGTCACGCCGCTGCTGAGCACTTTGATCGGCCGCAACTCGCCGTCGGGGGACCGAGCGATGCAGTCCGTGAACGTGCCGCCGACGTCGATCGCGAATTCCCAGAGGCCAGCGTGCGTCATGGCTGCGTCTCCGCCGAAGCCGGCAGCAAGCCGCGCAGGTTGCTCTCGATGTTTTCGCAGATCGACTTGAGCGGCAGGTCGTTGTCGTCGGTTCCGAAGGGGTCTTCAATCTCGACCCCGATTTCCTCGACCCCCAGCATCACATACGAAATCATCAGCGTGGCCGGGATCGTGGCCCATCCAAAGTCTTTCACGATCGCCAGCGGCATCGTCGCCAGAAACAAAATCAACGCGCGTCGCAGGTGAACCATGTACGCGAAGGGCAGGGGAGTGTTGTGAATCCGTTCGCAAGCTCCCAACGCATCGATCAGCCGGCCGATGACGGCATCGAACTGCGATTGCTGGATGTCGCTGATCATTCCGCGCTGCCGAGCGACTTCGATTTGCTCCGTGATGCGCCGCGCGACGGCCAACGGGACGTGTTCCGCTTGCTCGGTGAGTTTGACTTCGGACTTCGGCAGATCGTCGGTGTCGCAACCGATGTTTTTCCAACCCAGCAACCGATAGCGCACCGACCACGGAAACACCATCGTCCAGCGGAGTAGTCGGCGCAGCAGGTCCGCATCTTCTTTGAGCAGCGTCGTCGCCAGTCGGCCCAGATTGCGGCTGTCGTTGACGATGCCGCCCCACAGCTTGCGGCCCTCCCAAAATCGGTCGTAGCTGGCGTTCGTGCGAAACACGAGCAGCAGTCCGAGCACCGCTCCGATCAGCGTGTGGCCGTGCAGTGGGATCGAAAGTGGATACTCCTGAGCCAACGGCCAGTGGAAGAGTGCCGGGTGAATTTTGAAACTGCCGTCGGGAAACGGTTCGACTCGCGGTTTGACATTTCCGAGCTGATGCCAAGCAACAACGACCGCCGACCACACCACGCAGATCGCGATGCGAGCAAAGATCTCTCGCAGCATCGAGCCTTTGATGTCGGTCAGATGGCTGCGCCAGTGATGCGGGTCGTATTGGATCATGCCGAATTTGAGATTCGAGATTTTACTTCGTGGCCGCCGGCCCAATTACCGGCTGCGTCCAAGCACGCTCGAAGTCGCCGACCTCGGACGGATTCGGGTGCTTGCGAGACGACGTGATGCGAGCACGGACGTAGAGTTCGTCGTCGGTGAAGCGGTAGCTGGCGGTCGTGCCTTCGACTCGTGCCAGAACCTTTCCGATGTCGTCGCCGTAGCGGCGAGTCGCACGGACTTCTTTGCCGTCCTTGTCGAGCACCGGCTCGCTCTTGGAATCGAAGCCGCGACGTGTGCCGATAAATTCGATCGTGTATTTCGTGTCGGAGTCCGCCTTGACGGTGACGTCGAGGCCGCTGATCGACGATGTGACTCGTTCGAGAGTCACGCCGCTCGAAGCGTAAAAACGTCCGGCTTCCATCGCGGCGATCAGGCTTTCGGGAGTCAGCTTCTCGGAGAGAACCATGACCCAGCCGCGGCCAGGTTCGGAGGCTCGGCTGGGGATGTTGTGATAGGCGTGGCCGTCGTCGGTGCCGAGGCCGAACAGCGGCGGCATTTTCAGTTCGCTCAGGCGGAACGAGTTGATGATGTCCCAGATTCGCTCGGTCGAGGAATGCTCTTTGTTGCCGGAATTGTTGACGCCGGGATGGCCGTTGTAGACCTCGAAGAAGTTCTCACCTCGAATCCGCATCAGGTCTTCGGCGGTGACACCGTAGCCGAAGTTCGGATGATTCAGATGAATCATCATCGGTTGCCCGGTGCGTTCCCGCTGCGCGATCAGGGCATCTGTGTTGTTCTGAATGGTCTCGGCCACGCTGTCGCCGTGTCGCGGCACGACCAATTCCTTCACGTTGTTGGCATTCATGTGGACCGGGAATTTCTGGAACGCATCGCTGACCTCTTCGCCTTGGATGAGCAGGAATTTTCCCGGCTCGTTGAAACGGTCGGCGACTTCGCGAAACGTCTTCAAACGGGTTTCGAGTTTGTCTTCGGTTTTGCGTTCTTCGATCCAGCCGTCTGGGAATTTTTGCTTGAGCTTGTCGAACGCTTGTTGTTTACCTTTCGACTTTTCGACGTCGATCCAGCGTTCTTTGTCGGCCAAGACGTTGTGATCGGTGAAGCTCAGAAAGTCGTAGTTGTGCTCGCGATACCACAGCGCGATGGCTTCGAGGTAGTCGTCGCCGTCGCTCCACAGCGAGTGCGTGTGCAAGTTGCCTCGATACCACTTCAACGGCCCGGCGGCCTGCAACGTCTGAGCGTTCGCGGGGGCGGAAGTTCGATCACTCAGAGTTATCAGACTGAGCAAGGCCAACATCACCGCAGCGGACAGCAACAGTGGCCTCCAGGTTTGGGCGGACTTTTCGGCAGGCATCGGCTGGTCTCCCAGAGTTAGGTTGGAATGGCCAGACATCGTAGCGAGGCTGTGTCACGATCCCAGCGTGCGGCCCTTCGCGCCGTCGAGACGATCTGCCACAACGCCCAAACGTAGACGAGTTACTCGGTGACTCGAACTTTCCGGTCACCGAGTGACCGGTCTACGAGGAGGCAACATCGTGGGGAGTTGGGGACCAGGAAATTTCGACAACGATGCCGCTCGCGATCACTTGTTCGAGGTGACTCGCGAGTTGGCGGAGCAAATCGACCAAGCTCTCGCCGACGCCGTTTCATTGAAACTGACAGGGAAGGGCAACGTCGCCGAACTGGTGGAGACGCTTGAAACCGTGCTGCCGAACATCGAGATCATGTGCGTGCTGCACGAGTCGCTCGGCGGCGGCTTCTTGCCAGAATCGGAGTCCGCCGACGAGTGGCAATCGCAATTCGAGCAGCTTGAGTCAGATGTCTCAGCGGATCGTCGTGAGGTCGTCCGTTCGACGTTTGAGCGACTGCGTCGGCTCGCCCAGCAATGTTGGGAGGAGTGACCGCCATGTCCGAGACAGCAGTCACTCCGGTTCGTCGCCACGTCCTGTTTCGGGGGCGAGTGCAAGGGATCGGCTTTCGGTACACGACGGTCTCGATCGCGCGGCGGCACCCGGTCGTTGGCTTCGTTCGCAATCTGCCGGATGGCTCCGTCGAACTTGTCGCCGAAGCGGTTCCGTCGGTTCTGGATCATTTTTTGGCGGACATTGCCTCAGAGTTCGCCGGCGACATCCGCCAACAAGTGGTTTGCGAGGCTGTCCGCGACGAAGACTTTGCGAGGTTCGAGATCCGGCAATAACAGTGGCGCACGATCAACGACCTCTCGACTCAATTTCAGCCGCTTTTCTTCGGGGGCCGGCTTGTGTAGATTTCCCGCCCAACGCGGCGGGCATGATTGGACGTAAGGTCGCCGTGTTGTTGTGATTTCGGATTGATTCACACGTTTTCGGCAGTCAGTGAGGCATGATGTCGTCGCTTGTTTGGCTTTCTTCGACGGTGTTTGCGGCTGAGGTCTCGCAGGGGACTTCCGGCAAGGTTCCGTACGCCTGGGGCGCGACCGGCTTGGTCGTGGGTTTGCTGCTGGCGGGTTTGTTCTTCTTTTTGTACATGACTCGGACGGGGGTCATCGCTCGTGCGACCACGAAAGAGGCGGTCCGCCAGCCGGTCTTTTTGCTGCTGCTGAGCCTGGGCGCGTTGCTGTTGATCGTCAACACGTTTCTGCCGTTCTTCTCGTTGGGCAGCGACATCAAGATGCTGAAAGACTGCGGGCTGATGACGCTGCTGTTTTCCGCGCTCTTGTTGGCGATCTGGACCGCGAGCACCAGTATCGCGAGCGAAATCGAAGGAAAAACGACGATGACGCTGCTGTCGAAGCCGATCAATCGGCGGCAGTTCATCGTCGGAAAATATGTCGGCATCTTGAATGCGACGTTTTGCCTGTTGCTGCCGCTGGTGATCTTGTTCTGCGTCTTGCTGCTCTACAAAGTGGGTTACGACGCTCGCGAGAGCTCCAAAGAAATTCCGAATTGGTTTGACGACCGCAGTTTGAATGCCGACCGACTCAAAGAGGCGGTGCAGATCATTCCAGGCATCCTGTTGATGATTCTGGAAATTGCCGTGATGACGGCTGTGAGCGTTGCGATTTCCACACGCACACCGATGGTCGTCAACGTTGTCACCTGCCTGGCGATCTTCGTCGTCGGCCACCTGACGCCGGTGCTGGTGAAGTCGGGTGTGTTGAAGTTGGAGTTCGTTTCCTTCATGGCTCGCTTGATCGCGACGCTGCTGCCGTCTCTGGAAGTCTTCAATATGGAAGCGGCAGTTGCGACCGGCACGATGGTTCCGGCATCGTATCTGGCGTATTCCCTGCTGTACGGCGCGGCTTACATTGCGGCCATGCTTTTGCTCTCCTTCATCTTGTTCGAGGATCGGGACTTAGCTTAGAAACGTCGGTGAGTTCTTCACTGACAGGCACGGATGGAACCGTGCGACTTCCACGGGCCGCTCATTTTCAGGAGATCCAAGATGGAGACTCCCTTCCGGCGCGTGTTTTCGCCCAATAAAGAGTTGTCACGCGGAACAGCCCGCTGGGCGTGGCTGTTTTCGGTGGTCTCGGCGCTGTCGCTTTGCGGCTTGTTGTTGGGCGTCGGCCTGCTCGTCGATCTGCTCGTGACACGCGGTGAAGTTCAGCTGCCAACCGACGCCAAAATCGCGGCTTATGAGCACGTAACGGAGACACTGCCGGCTGCCGCTCAAGCCGAGAAGATTGGCGACGCGGACACCCCCCCAATTGGCCAACGTCGCTTCAATCAAGGGTTGCGAGTGACCGCTTGGGAGGCTCGACAGGATCCGTGGGGCGCGATCGTCCGCTGGCTGGTCCGTTCGATTCCTGCGTTGCGAACGACGAACTCGGCGTTGCTGACCTTGTTGGCGGCCAACATTGTCCTGGCGCTGATCTCAAGCCTTTCGGCTTTGCAGATCAAGACGCTCGCGTTTCGGACGTCGCAAGAAGTTGCGACGCGATTGCGGCAGTCGTTGCACCGGCAAACACTGAGGCTCGGACCGAGCGACCTGGAGGACGACGCCGGCGAAGTCGCGTTCTTGATGTTCACAGGGGACGTCGAACGAGTCCGCGAAGGGATTCAAACCTGGTTCGAGCGAGTGGTGCGGTTTCCGCCGCTCTTGACAGGACTCGCGATTCTGTTGCTGATGACACACTGGCTGCTGGCGTTGCAGTGTGTCGTGCCACTGCTGGCCTGTTTGTACCTAGTCCGGAGAGAACGTCTCCGCTTCGAGCAATCGCGTCGCAAGCTGGAGGACCGCGTCGGCGACGACCTGCGTCTGCTGGCGGAAGGCTTGCGGAAAACTCGGCTGGTGCGCGGCTTCGGAATGGAGAACTTCGAGCACGAGCGTTTCAGGATCCACTTGCAGCGGTTCCTGCAAAAGATTGCGACACTGAAAGAAGACGAGCGGTTATCGCGGTGGATGTGTTGGTTTGTCGTGCTCATCACGGTGACGCTGGTCTTGTTCCTGATCGCCACCAAGACCTTGCGTGATCCGTCGGAGCCGGCCTACTTGCCCGTCTCCGCGATGTTGATGTTCCTCGCGGCCATCCGCTTGGCTTACCGACCGATCAACGATCTTTGGGAGTTGCCACACGTTGAACAAACCGCCGGACTGTGTGCCGACAACCTCTTGCGGTATCAGTCGCGGATTTCTGAAGTGGGTCAAGCCGTTGGAGCGAAGTTCCTGCAACCGCTGTCGAAGCAAATTCACTTCGAGTCGGTCACCTATCGGCTGCCGGACAAGCGGCTCGTGCTGGATCGCGTGGACTTGAAGATCCCGGCCAAGTCGATGATCGCCGTGTTGTCGCTCGACCCGCTGGAGGCCCGCGCACTGACGTATTTGCTGCCGCGGTTCATCGAGCCGCAATCCGGGCGAGTGCTGATCGACGGCGAGGACTTGGCGTTCGTGACGCTCGAATCACTGCGAGCCGAGTCGATCTTCGTTGGTGGCATGGACCCGTTCTTCACCGGCACGGTCGCCGAAAACATCGGTTGTGGAGACCATCGCTTCACGTTGCAACACATCACCGAAGCGGCCAAGCAAGTTCACGCGCACCAATTCATCAACAAGTTGTCGCAAGGCTACGAAACGGTGCTCGGCGAACACGGCGAATCGCTCGACGCCGGGCAGGCGTTCTTGTTGGGTCTCGCCCGCGCCTTGGTCCGCGACCCGGCGTTGCTGATCATCGAAGAGCCCACCGAGCGGCTTGACGACGACACGAAGTCGCTGCTGGACGACACGTATGCCCGGCTGGCGAAGGACCGCACGTTGATCTTTCTGCCCAATCGGCTCTCGACGGTTCGCAAGGCCGACCAAGTCGTCTTCTTGCACAAAGGCCGAGTCGAGGCGATCGGGGCCTACTCCAAGCTCATCAACTCGGTGCCGCTCATGCGGCATTGGGAGTACGTCCGCTTCAACGAATTCCGCCGCGACGAGGTGGCCGAGTGAGCGGCTCGCTTTTCAGCCCGCTGGTCGAACGCGCCTTGCGAATCGCGGCCCAAGCTCATCGTCAGCACCATCGCAAAGGGAGCGACCTGCCGTACATCACACATCCGGCGCACGTCGCGCTGATCCTGTTGCGAGCCGGGATCGACGAGGACGAAATCCTCGCCGCCGCGCTGCTGCATGATGTGGTCGAGGACACCGACCACACGCTGGAGATGCTGGCGGCCGACTTCCCGCCGAAGGTCGTGCAACTCGTCGCCGCGCTGACCGAACGCAAACACGACCACGACGGCCGCCGACGCTCCTGGCAGGAACGCAAGGACGAGCATTTGCAGCACATCGCCGCCGAACCATGGGAGGCCCGGGCGATCGTGCTGGCCGACAAGCTGCATAATCTCGGCTCGATGCTGGTCGATCTCGAACAGGGCGCGGACATGTGGTCGCGGTTCAATGCCTCGCGTGAGCGGGTGCTGTGGTATCACCGCGAGATGATCGCCGCCGCCACACAAGGCGATCCACGACTGGCGTCGCTCGCGGAGGCCTGCACCCGGCTGGTGGAGCACTTGGCCACCAGCGCGAGCGAAGCGGATTTGCCGGGATAAATCCTGAGCCGCAGTGAGCACGACGCGCCCGCGAGTGATCGAAATCTCGCCCTGACAACCACTCGCTGGCGCGTCGTGCTAGGGCCGCGTGATGGTCACGGTGTGGCTCCCCTTTTCATTGCCGGTGGTCGTGAGGACGTAGACCTTGAACGTGGCGACGTGGCCGGGGCTGGCCAGGCCGCTGGCGGTGAGGAACTCGCGGGGGGCGTTGGGGAGCACGCTGCCCAGCACGCTTTCGTTGTCGCTGGAATAATTCGGCCCGGCGCAGACGCGGAGTTCGTAGTGCGACAGATTCGCGTCGCTGCTGGCGGCCCAAGTCAGCTTGGCCATCAGC
>CAMAWN010000057.1 GCA_945861865.1 Candidatus Kuenenia stuttgartensis
CGTTTGACCAAGCAGTTGCACTTCGGGCAACGCTTCATTCTCAAGGCAATTTTTCGCTTCGTGCGGGGTCGGATCACCATTTCAAGTCGTTCCTCGAACTGTTCAGGCAAAGGCCGGGGTCAAAAGAGCGGGGAAAACTAGCGGAAGACAGGTGTAATCTCAAGCGGTTGACGCGAAGTGTGCACCGTGAAAGTCCCATTTCCGTACTTCTCCCCTCGGGAGAAGGTGGCCGAAGGCCGGATGAGGGACTGATTGGCCAGCAACACGACCACTGACCATCGGCTCCCTCACCCCGACCCTCCCAAAGGGATGAGGAAGAAAAGACGGACCACAACCGACAGTGGTCCGACGGCGTCGCTCCGCAAAATGTGCGATTTTGTTGCAGTCCTCTTGACCTCTTCTTAACCTCCGCCCGTCCTGCTCACTTCGGCCAAGGATTCAGGCCGTTCAACCGAGCAGAACATCCTGCCCGTCGTGGTTTGTCGACCGCGACAGGCTCGGACCAAAGGACCGGTCCTGGAGAACACGCATGGACGCGACGCTCAAATCGAGCCGGTGGGCTGCCCTTTCGGGGTCGGCATCGCGATTCCGGCAGCACTCGTACTTTTCCCGTAATCGTCGGGCGTTGGAAGTGCGTGGTCTCCTGCGATCGATTTTTTAGCCGAGCCATGGCATTGAACCGGCTCGGTGGCGCGAGTCGGTTCGAGATTTTTTCTCGCCACACTCAGCACAGGAAGTGCTGACTTTTGGAAGGGACTCCCGCATGAGCAAGAAACCGATGATCGCCGTCAACGCCGATTTCCGCCCCGCCTCCGCCGAGCACATCGCTCTGACCTGGATCACGAGCGGCTACTACGACCAAATCAGCGGAGCCAAGACTGACAAGTCGCCGGGAGGCATTCCGATGATTCTTCCCCCACTCGCCGAGGACGAAGACTTGCGCGAGTTGCTGAGCAAGTGCGATGGCGTGGTCCTCGCGGGATCTTCGCTCGATCTCGATCCCAAGCGTCTCGGTCTCGACAAGCATCCGGCCACGAAGCCGATGGCGACTCGCCGCGAAGATTTTGATCGTCGTCTCGCCAAGATGGCCGTCGAGATGCGACTGCCGATCCTGGCGATCGGTTCGGGAATGCAGACCGTCAACATCATCTGCGGCGGCACCCTGTTCCAGCACATCCCCGAAGATGTCACTCGCCCGATCCAGCACCGTGACCATGTCGAGCGGACACTACGGCACATCATCAACATCGTCCCCGGCACTCGCATGGACCTGATGTACGGCCCTGGCGAAATCCGAGTGAACAGCGACCACCACATGTGCGTCGATCAACTCGCTCCAGTCTTCAAGGTCAGTGCGACCGCACCGGATGGAGTCGTCGAAGCCTACGAATCCATCGACGACGACTGGTTCTGCGTCGGCGTGCAATGGCACCCGGAAAGCGACACCGCCGCCGCGCTCGACATGCAAGTCTTCGAGATCTTCCTCGAAGCCTGCGTGGACCGTACCGTCGGAGTCGAAACAGGCCCGACGATCATCCCATTCCCGCAGAAGGTCTCGCGCAAAGCCGTCGCCGCCGCGTAACCACTGGCCGGTCGCTTGAGCAACACTCGGTCAATGCACTCTCTGACCGGGCTCGGCGCCGCTGTCGGGGGCATGAAGGAGAAATCTTTCGCGGCCTCCGGCAGCGGCGTTCTTTTTTTCTCCGACAGACGACGAAATCACAGGCGACCTGCAACTCGACTGCGACGAGGAGTTACGACTGCCTGATTTCTGGGGGATTGCCATCATCCGGATCAACAACCAACATGCCAAGCTCAGAGGGGGCCAATGGCCCTTCGTCTTTTCGCTTGCGACGGTCTTCACGCTTGTCGTCGGCTTTGCGTTTCTTTTCCATTTCTCGGTTTCGCTTCGCGAACGTGTTTTGATTTTTAGCGATGGTCATTCTCCAGGGAGTTCGAGTCGGGGAGAGTCATCCTTGATCAAACTCTTCGGCTCTGAGATTGAGGCGTGTTCTCAAAATGCAGGGAGCCGACGCAGTGGTCGGCTCCCTCTCATTCTGCAGCGATTCGGCAATTAGGAGGGGCGGACATTTTCCGCGCGTTGGCCCTTGGGGCCTTGGCCGACCGTGTAGTTCACTCGCTGACCTTCACGCAGTTCGTCGAAACGGACTCCGTCGAGGTTCGACATGTGGAAGAAAATGTCTCCACCGTCGGCCGTGCTAATGAATCCAAATCCCTTGTCCGTAACCTTCTTGATTGTGCCTTCAGGCATCGCAGTCACCTCTTCAAAACAAACGTTCGCAACTTCGCCCGGACGACATGTCCGAGCCAACTGATCAACTCGGCGGTGAGTTTAGCGACTGAACCCAAAAAGTAATGCCCCAAAGGCACTTTGTCCTGACTCAGGGCTTTGCGAACACACGGTCATCGAGCTTTTCCGACAATTTGAACTCTTCCACCTCAACTTCGCCGTGCGGTTTTCCGTCGCGTTTGATGCTAACTTTCATCGCTTGCTGTGTTCCCTCCACCGTTTTGAATTCGCTGTAGGTGGACTCTTCGGTCATTTCTTGAGCCGTCGCCTCGTCACGTACGCGGGTTTCAGACCTCACCAGGCGAAACATTTCTTTGTCGAAGAATAGATTGACTGGGTGGTGTCCTTCATGCGTCACGTTCACGCCGGTCGCTTTGCGGCCAGCGATTTCGATTTCGCCGAACGGAGCCAACTGAAACGCCTTGTCTTTCAACGGCCGCAGTGAGGTGATCCAGCCGGAGCAAGTTGTCTCCTTCGTCTCCTTCAACTGCTCCGCCGACAAATCAACGGTGTCGTTGTTGATTTTCAGCCACCCCAGATCGCGAGTGATCGCGCTGGCAAACGAAATCGACTGGCCGTTCAAAACGAACGAGATGCTGCGGTGTGATTGCCAGTTGTAGATGCGGATACCTGCCGAAACGATTCTCGTGATCGAGACACCGCGCATCCCGCGGCGGATGATCGCTGAAGTCGAGTTCCGTGGTGTCCTGCGCGACGAGCACCAGCGAATGCTCGGTGATCCGCCGCGCCGTCTGCCGCCGATACGGCTCCAGAATCCGCTCCGGCGTCACCGCTTGGTGCGTCGTGCTAATACCGAACGGCCTGCGGAACGACTCCCCGGTTTCAATAATCCGACACCGGTTCGCCGTCGGAGCGATTGGCGAGGCGGCAGAAGGTCGCTTGCTCGATGTTCTGGTTCATGAATCGGATCGAGCCGTCCCCCATCATGAAGTGCGCTCCGCCCGTGTGATGGCTGGAGAATCCGCCGACGTACTCCGTCGTGACAGGCACCCCAATCCCTGAGTTGTTCCCATGCAACGGAAATTGGTTACGCAGCGCAGTGAGGTTTAGGTTGATCTTCTCACCGGCGTTGCGCAGAGTCGCTCGCGTGCCGCTGATCCAGCCGAGTTCGTCGGTCAGCATCGCCTTCTCGCCGACGAACAGCGTGCTGCTGCTGCCGTCGGTCACCGAGTCCATCGGCACCGCCAGATTCAACACGAACGCTCCATGATTGCCGTGGTCGATCGCGGCCTCGTCATCGTGTTGCACTCCGGCAAAGCTGGTCGCCGCGATGTTGCGGTTTTCGGTGGGACTTCGGAAATCGCTGGGACAGACGTAGGTTGAGATCACCACGCCACGAGCCTTCTCGTTCTTCGGATCGTAGGCACCGACCGTGAAGTCGATCGTGCGGAAAACATTTTGATGCTCCAGGTACGGCAGAATCTGAACGGCCCAGCTCATGTGATAACCGATCGGCTCGGAACGAACCGGACCGGCCGGATTCACGCTGCCCGGGGGCAAGACGTTGTGAGCCATCTCGTAGTTGTGAATCGCCAGCCCGATCTGGCACAGGCTGTTTTTGCACTGCGTCCGTCGAGCCGCTTCGCGAGCCTGTTGCACGGCCGGCAACAGCAGCGCGATCAGGACCGCGATGATCGCGATCACGACCAGCAGCTCAATCAGAGTAAATCCGCTTCGTCGGCGAGTTCGCGACGAGCACGGGCGGGCGAGATGAATGGAGTGAGGCATGACCAAATCCTTTCCGAACGAAACAAAAGTCTCAAATTTCAAATTCTAAATCTCAGAGATCGATCTGTCGCACACGTCGTGTGCGTGACCGTTGTGGTGAATTGGCCGGGAAGTCCGCCACAACAGTGACTTCGCGACGTTGTGGTGCATCCTTGACCGGCCGAATTTCAACGACCACGTTTGCGGCGTGCTGGCCGTCGAGTTCCTTGGCTGGAACGGACCAAGCGAAGCCCTCGGACTTCGCATCCGCTTTCAGTCGTCGGCCGGTTTGATCAAAGGCCGACTCCGCCAGCCAGCGCGATTGCGCGATGAATGTCTCGCGCTGAGCTTGTCGGTGGTGCATCAGAGCCATTCGCAGCAGCAGCATTCCGATCGTCGACACAATCGCCAGAGCGACCAACACGACCAGCAGCGCGATTCCGGAACGCCGCCGAGTTGTGGTGCGGGCGGTTCGCCGACACCAATCTCGTTTCGCACTTGGCATTCTTGAAAAAACAATTCGCATGACGATCAACTCCAGTGCAGGCGAGCCGCCCGCACTACAAACGGAAACTCACTCTGTGGCTCGCTTCTCGAAACGGTGATCGCGGCCAAGAACCGCGATGACATGCTCGTCGTGTCGCGGTGCCGGTGTGCGACGATTGATCGCCTCAACGTTCGGTCGCCGACAGGTCAACCGCACGCTTTGGCCGAGACTCAAACGCAGCGACTCGTCACCGGAACTGATCCCACTAAATTGGACTTCACCTTCTGGCAACCGATACGTCTCCGTCCGCAGCAGTTTGTCGCCGTCTGTTTCGCGGCGAATGACTTGGCTGTCCGTCGCGACATAGGCCACCGATTTCGTGTCCGCCACGCCTCTCCGAAAGATCAGCGTGGTGGTCTGATTTTGTGTACTGATTTCGGCAGATTGCGCGGCGTGGGCGTCCTCGCGGAAATCATCGCCGAGTTGCAGCAGCGTTTGCTGAGTCATCCAGACCTGCATCGTGCGCCCTTCCAGACGCAGCATCGTGATGATGATTGAAATTGCCGCCGTCGTGATGATGCTCGTCAGCGCGATCACAACCAGCATCTGCGTCAGCGTGATGCCGGAGCGGCGATGCCCGCGCGCAGAACTGCTGTTCCCGAACTCTGTAGCCCAGGCCTTTGTGGCCTGGGTGATTCGTGAACAGGAAGGGATCGACCGAGTCACAAGAGATCGGGCGACATTCGGGCGTCTCATGGCTGCTCCTTCGTGTCGAAGAACCACGCCGCGAGGCGAACCGACTGCGGGGCCTGACCGGAACGGGGCGTCCAACTCAGTTGGACGGCGACTCGCTTGGACGCGGCCGGCTCGTTCGGTTCGGTCACGTCCACTTTGAGGACGGCCTGTGGTAATCGCGACTTGACGTTCTCCGAAAGCAACAGCTTGGCCAGTTCTTCCGTCGTGAGTTCGCTCCATTTCCGCGGCACGAGTTGTTCGAGCAGATTCTCCGCCTCACGCAGAGCCAACAGTCGTTGTTCGGTCAATCGCTGCTGAAAGCCGACCGATTGCATCATCGGCAGGAATGTGACCAACGCCGTGCCGAAGACCACCGCCGCCACGAACATCTCCAGCAGCGTGAAGCCCGCACGCGATGATCCGTGGGACAGATTTTCAACCTGCCTGTTCAGAGCGGGCAGGTTGAAAACCTGCCTCACGTTGTGAATTCGTCGTCGCATGTCACATCCTCAACTCAAATCATTCAGCAGTTTCACCAACGGCAAGAAGAACGCCACGCAAATCAACATCACCAGAAAACCGGCCGCGACCGTGAACACCGGAACCGACAGTGTCTGTGCTACCTGCCAACGATGCAGCAGCGAGCGTTCTTTGGATTCGGCCAGCGCGGCCAATGCCCATTCCAGATTGTTGGCTCGTTCGGCCATCTCCAGCAGGCTGACGTCGCGAGCATTCAACAGTCCCACATCGCGCAGCGCCGGCCAGACTCCCATGCCAGCGGTGATGCGACCCAGCGCCCGTTCCAACCGCCCGCGAATCTCCACTTGCGGATGCTTGAGCACCATCGGCATCAGCGCCGCCGGCCACGGCATCTTGGCCACCACCGCGCCACGCAGTCGCCGCAACAAGCGGGGGACTTCCGCCCGGCGACCGAAGCCCAATTTCCACGCCAGCCACGTTTCCGACCAACCGCGCAGATACGCCTCGCCACATGCTCGCAGCAACGCCACGGAAAGAATCAAGAACGTCGGAAACAACACCGGCATCCACCGCATGCAGATGTCCGAGAGGTCGATCAGCAACACCGTCACCCACGGCAACTCGGTGCCGAAGCCCAAAAAGATTTGCTTGAACTTCGGGATGATGTAGTACATCACGAACGACACGATCGTCGCGGCAACGACGACCACGGCCCACAGCCAGATGCCGATGCCGCTCACGTTTCCCACCACCGAATCTCCCTTGAGCGACTGCGTCTGACGCACGGCACAGTCGCGCAGCGTTTCGGCCAGCGTGCCAGTCTGCTCGGCCACGCGAACCGACATCAGATCGGACGGGTGCAGCAATCGGCGTTGTGCCGCCAGAGCGTCGGACAGCGATTCACCGATGCCGATGTCGCGAGCAACCGCCAACACCTGCGAACCGAATCGTCCCGGATGTGATCGGCCCCAAGCCATCAATTCCGTCGCCAGCGGGCGTTGTTTCTGAGTTGTCGCCGCCAGAAACCACAAGAAATGTGCTCGCTGAGCACGCGACTCCACCACGCACCGCATGACGAACAGGGCAATGAATCCCGGCAGCACGAACGCCACGAACAGCAACAGTAATTGCCCAGCCGCCGACGATATGCTGTCCAGACCTTGTGCGGTCAAGACCAGCAAACCCAGAACGATCCCCGCCGACAGAAATACCAGCCACGCCAGAGACACTCGCGCAAGCGTGTTGACTCGCTGCTTCAACGAGGCTTCGGAAACCGGTTTGACGATTCCGGCCGGGAACAAAACCGCGGCATCGGCCAGTCCTTGCTCTCCCAGTTGCCGCATCGCCGCGAGGCGGCTGACGTCCCGACACGTCAATTGCGCCTGGCAACTGACGGTCAACTGGATCAGGCACCAGAACGCCACTGCCGTGCTCGTCACCTGAATCGCTTCGGCCTCGAATCCTATGACGCCGCTCGCATCCACAAACATCGCCAGAGCCAACACGAGAACCACCAACCATCCCCAATACATCCAACGACAGAAACTCGCAAACGGCACCAGTTCTATTCCGCCCCGCTCGCTGTCCAACCAGGCGCGAACACGTTGCACGACGCGCAGCGTCCACACCAACTGCGGCAGCGAGACCACCAGCAGCAAGAGGAACACGGTCAGTATGACAGTTTCCATTGACGTGAGATGCACGGCATTCCTCTCAACTCAAATCATTCAGCAGTTTCACCAGCGGCATGAACAGAGCGATCACGGTCAGGCCGACGGTGACACCGATCGCGATGGTCACAGCCGGTTCGCACACGATCGCCAGCGTGTGTGAGTGAACTCGGCTTTGAGCACTCAGCACTTCGCTGGCGTTTTGCAGTCCTTCGGAGAAGTCATCGCCGCGATCCGCCCAGCGGAACAGGTGCAGCAGATCTTGTGGGAAGCGACCGATCCCAGTTGCCGCCTCGGTCAGCGACTCGCCCGCTTCCACGCGAGTCGCCAGTTCCAGACACGCCTCGCGCAGGTCGGTGTCACGAACGCTTCCCGCTGCGAGTCGCACCGCTTCCGGCAGTCCGACTTGATACTTCACCAACAAACTCAACAGCCGACAGAACTCACCCAGCGCCGCCGATCGCCGAGCCTCGCCGAACAATGGAATGCGGCTGACCAGAGCATCTCGCGCACGCTCCCAGCCCAGCGACTCGCTCGCGAACCAGGCCAACCAGGTGGCCACCACCAACGCCGGCAAGAACCACCAGCCGAGAACACCCATCATGTCCGACCACGCCAGAATCGCGACCGTGATTCCCGGCAACTCGGTGCCAAAGCCCAAAAAGATGCTCTTAAACTGCGGCAGCAACCAAGTCGCGAGAAAGCTCAGCAAGAGCCACGCGACCAAGATCAACACTCCGGGATACGCCATCGCCACCCACAACTGTCGTCGCACATCGGCGGTCGTTCGCAAATGCACGACGCACTCGTTGAGCAACGTCGGCAGCTTTCCGGTTCGCTGCCCGGCGAACAACATCGCCAGGAAATACCGCGGCCACGAGCCTTCCGCCTCGCGAGCGACAGCTTCCAATGACTGCCCACGATCCAACCGCTCGCTGATCGCTCGCAGCCAGCGTCGCACGCGATGCGACGGAACTTCCTCGCTGAGCGCCCGCAACCCCGCCGACAACGGCAGTCCGGCTCCGGTCACGTTCCCCATCTGACCCGCCAGCAACTCCGCATCCGCACCGCTCAGTTTCTCGAACAGCAGGTCCGGTCGAGCACTGCTCGTCGCAGCGGATTCGATTGCCGTCAACTCGAGCACCTGCCAACCGCGATGAGCCAACTCCTGACGAGCCATGTCCATCGACGGAGCCGACAAGTCTCCCTCGACCGCCTGGCCCGCTTCGTTTGTCGCTCGATATCGAAATCGCGTCATCGCGATGTCCCTGTTTCGTGGTGGATGCGTCTCGCATCCGACCGAAATTTCAACCGACGCGAGATGCGTCGGCCACGATTTACGGACTGAACTCTCCCAGCGCTCGCAGCAACTGTGACATCGGCACGAACACCGCCAACGCGTATGCCAGCACCGCTGTTCCGCCAACACCCACCACCAACACGGTCGGCAGCATGATTCGCAACCAGTCTGAATCGGAGGCCGCTCGTTGACGCAAGACCTCGGCGACTTGCCGCAGCGTGGTGATCAACGTTCCTTGCCGCTCACCGCAGATCAGCATCCACGAGACGAACGGCGGCAGGTCGCGCGGACCACGAAAAAGCCTCAAGATTATGGCCATGCGGCGATAAGACGGTAGCCACGAGATCCACCTGAAAAGTGGTGACGGTGGCTCCTCAACGGTCAGGCAATCTGCTAGGGCATGTCCGGCTGTGATACCGGTCGCAATCTTTTTGGCAATGCGTCGCAAGTGCTGATCACCTGCCGCCTCGGCCGCCAGCATCGCCGCATCGGGCAGGGGGACATGATGATCCAGCAACATCGCCAACAAGTCGCAGAAATTCGCTCGCCGAAAATTTGCCACGATGGAGCGGATGCCCGGCAGCACGCGAAACGCCGACCACGTCGTCGTCTCGGTCGTCCCCTTCAAGCCGTACCGACCGCGTGTCGAGAACCACCACCAGCCACCGAGAACGAAAACTCCAGCCGGAATGATCCAGGCCCACGACCAGAGATGTTGCTCCAGCCACATCAACCGCCGCACCCAATTCGTTTCGGGAACCTGCAACCAGAAGAACGCATCGCTGAGCCTCGGCACCCAAAATGCCACCAGCCACGCGAACAGCACTCCGGCCATCAGCAGCACCAGTACCGGATACATCAATGCCAAGTCGATCCGCCGCCGCAACTGCAACGTCTGCTCTGCAAACTTCGCCAACGATTCCAGTGCCTCCGGCAAACGTCCCGTCCGCGCCCCGGCTTCGACCACGGCGCGGTACATCCGAGGCAAGTCGCCCCCTTCCGAATGCAATGCCTCCGCGAACGACTGTCCTTCACGCAGCCGCTGAGCCAACCGCAGCATCAACACTTCCTGAGCGCCACCTCCCGACGCCCCCGCCATCGCCAACCCCGATTCAAGTGGCACCCCCGCGCGCACCAACGCCGCGATCTCCTGGTTCAGCAACGCCAGTTCTTGCAGGCTCAGCGGTTTGGATCTGGCTTCGGACATGTTCTGCCAACACCAACGATTCGTAGGGTGAGTCGAGTCATCGAGACCCACTGGCCTGGTTCTGATTGGTGGGTCTCGATGACTCGACCCACTCTGCCTCGCTACGAAATCCCCCATCCCAAAACTCTTCGCACTTCGGCTGGACTGGTCTGCCCCGCTTCGACCGCCAGTGATGCGCGTCGCAACAAAGTCATCATGCCGGCTTGGACTGCCAACCCCTCGATCTCGGTCGCGTCGCCGCGCGACAGGATCGCTCGGCCCATCCCGCTCAAATCCGGCTGCAACAATTCCGACACGATCATGCGTCCGCGATACCCCGCCCCACCGCAGCGCTCACAACCGACAGGCCGCTTCGCACACCGCACATCCAATCCCAAACGTGCGGCCGATCCGGCATCGCCGTCCGCCTCATCGACCGCGCACGAACACAACTTTCGCAACAGCCGCTGAGCCACAATTCCGACGACTCCGCTGCGCAACAAATACGGTTCGATCCCCATGTCGCTCAGACGGCTGATCGCTCCGGCCGCGCTCGACGAGTGAAACGTCGTCAGCACAAGTTGTCCAGTGAGCGACGCCTGAAACGCCGTCTCGGCCGTGTTTCGATCTCGAATCTCGCCGACGAAGATCACCTCCGGGTCTTGCCGCATCAGTGACTTCAAGCCGGTCGCGTAATCGAAGCCCGCCGCGCCGTTGATCTGCGATTGAGCCACTCCCGGCACGACCGCCTCGATCGGGTCTTCCAGCGACGAGATACTCCGCGTCGAACCGCTGGCTTGGACAATCTCACGCAGCGCGGCATACGCCGTCGTGGTCTTTCCGCTTCCCGCCGGCCCCGTGATGAGCAGCAATCCGTTCCGCCGATCGAGCAATCGCTGCACCGCCGTTTCGATGTCTTCCGGCAGACCAAGCTCGCCGAGAAACCGAAATCCTCCCGATCCGACAAACAGCCGCACCACCGCCTTCTCGCCGAACAGCGTCGGAAAGGTACTGACCCGCATCTCGACCGAATTGTGCGACGGCCCATTTCCATTGCCATCGGAGACCGCCGCCGAGTCCGACCGCACTCGACCTTCTTGCGGCACGTCAGTCCGATAGGTCAGCAGTTCGGACAACACTTTCAACCGTGCGATCACGTTCGAGGAAGTCTCTTTCGGCAGTTCCGCAATTGGCTGCAACACGCCGTCGATCCGCAGTTGCATCGCCAAGCCTGTCTCTTGCGGTACCAGATGCACGTCGCTGGCTCCCGCCTCGCGAGCATTCGCCAAGATCGCGTCGACCATCACCGTGACGTGCTGCGGCTGGGACGGATCATGTCCGTTCAATCGCTGCCGAAACCGATCGCCCCAAGCTCCGCTGCTCATGCGCTACCCCCACCGGCACTTGTTCCGAGTGCTGTGCTCTTGATCCAATCCAATCCAGAATTTGTCTGCCGAATATGAAGAATTACAAAAACAGCCTTGGAGCTGCTCGCGAAAAGGAGTTGAAAAATCAGACGAGCCGACTGGCTCGCCGACAATTCGTTGCCTTCGGAAAAATCTTTGGCAAGCTCGTCGATCAATGGACTCGTTGGCCCGGAACCGCCCCACTGTCAGGCGAGAGCAAGAAGATTTCCGTGCCTCCGCCGCCTGCCGCGCAGACCATCCCCTCGCTGACTCCGAATCGCATCTTGCGCGGGGCCAGATTGGCGACGACGATGACCAGTCGGCCGATGAGTTGCTCCGGCGTGTACGCGCTCTTGATTCCGGCGAAGACGTTACGACGCAGGTCGCCACCGAGGCTCAGCGTCAGTTGCACCAGCTTGTCGGCTCCCTCGACGGCTGATGCCGAAACGACTCGTGCGACGCGCAGGTCGATCTTCGTGAAATCGTCGATCGAACACAGGTCGGCGACGAGCGGTTCCTTCGCCAACGCTTCAGGGCCGTCTGTCGGTTGTGACGGCATGGCCAGACCTTCAACGACTGTGTCTTCATCGGCGGGTTTGCTGTCTTCGATCATGGATTGCACCTGTTTGAGTTCAACTCGTTTGAGCATGTGTTGAAAGTTTGCGACGGGAGTGCCAGTCAACGGAGACTGAGCATCCTCCCAACATGTGATGGGGGCACTGAGCAGCTCGCCTGCTTGCTGAGCCAATCGCGGCAGCACGGGGGCGAGGAAAATCACAATCTGCCGGAAGAGATTTAATCCAACCGAACAAATCTGCCGGACTTCTTCCGCCTTGTCTGGCTGCTTGGCCAACGTCCAGGGAGCCTTCTCGTCGAGAAAGGCGTTGGCTCGATCACAGAGTTCTTTGCAGGTGCGGATGACGGTTTGATAGTCGCAGCGTTCATATGCCTCGGCGATGGATTCGTGCGCCGTCGCGGCGAACAAAAACAGACCGCCGTCGGCCGGATACGTTTCGCAAAGCGACTGGCCCCCGAGAAACTTCGCCGTGCGCGACGCGATGTTCACGACGCCGCCGACCAGTTGCTTGTTGGCCTTGTCCACGAACTCATCGAGGCTCAGGTCGAGATCATCCAACCGCGGGCCGAGCTTTGAGGCGTAGTAGTATCGCAGGTACGCCGGATCGAGATGCTTCAGGTACGTCGCGGCTTGCACGAACGTCCCTTTGGACTTCGACATTTTTTCGCCGCCGACCGTCAGGAAGCCGTGAATGTGAACCTTCGTCGGCAAATTGAACCTCGACGCCTTGAGCATCGCCGGCCAGAACAGAGTGTGGAAATAGGTGATGTCTTTGCCGATGAAGTGATGCACTTCGGCCGAGCCATCTCGCCACCACGTCGCAAAATCTTCGCCGTGCTGGCGGCACCATTCGGTCGTCGAGGCCATGTAGCCGATCGGCGCGTCGAACCAGACGTACCAAAAATTGCCAGGGCAGTCAGGAATCTCGAAGCCAAAGTATGGAGCGGGACGAGAGACATCCCAGTCTCGGAGCGGCTGGCCGAGAAAGTGTCCTTTGAGATAGTTCGCGACTTCGGACTGCAGGTGCTCGCCCGATTGCGTCCACTCTTCGAGGAAGCCGTGCAGTTTTTCGATGTTGATGAAGAGGTGATTGGCCGAACGCAGTTCCGGCGTCGCACCGGACAGCGTACTCACGGGGTTGACCAAGTCAGCCGGGCTGTGCGTGTGGCCGCACTTGTCGCAGCTATCGCCGTATTGATCGGGAGCCTGACATTCCGGATTCGGGCACGTTCCCCGCACGAAACGGTCGGCCAAGAATGTTCCCGCGATCGGGTCGAACAATTGCGTCACGGGTTGCTCGTTGACGTAGCCTCCCTGGCGAAGCTCAGCCCAAAGTGTGTGACAGAGTTCGCGGTTCGTCTCGCTGTTCGTGCTGCCGTAGTTGTCGAATTCGATGTCGAAGCCGGCGAAGTCGCGGACGTGAGCGTCGCGCATGTCGGCGATCAACGCTTCTTCGCTGCGGCTTTCTTGCCGAGCACGAATCATGATCGCCGTGCCGTGCGTGTCGTCGGCGCAGATGAAAACGCACTTGTGGCCGCGCAGTTTTTGGAACCGAACCCAAATGTCGGTCTGGATGTATTCGACCAAGTGGCCGATGTGGATGTGCCCGTTCGCGTACGGCAGCGCGGCGGTCACCAAAATGCGACGATGAGTCATGAGTCCTCAGAGACACGAGCGGCTTACGGAGACCGCGTTCGTGGTGAAATCAGAATTGAAAAGCGGGACCAAACAAGCCGTCTGCCCCGACGACACGAAGGGCGGATATTAGCCAAGTCGGCGTCGAATTGGCGAGAACCTCGATGGCAGTTGTTGATCGCCATTTGCTTCGCAGCGGCGCGCACGACAGGCCGTCGCACGGTCTCGATCAGGGGATCAAATAGATGAAGCCCGTGACGGCTGCGCCTTGAACGGCAGCGGCTTGCCAACTCCACGGAGGCAGGTAGGCGTTGTGGCCGAACTTCTGGCAAACTGTGCAATCCGGCAGCGTTCGCACGCGGCTCACGGCAGACTCGGCGGTCATGCGATACGGCAGGATCGAAATGTTGGCGCAGAATTGGAGGGCCGAAGAGCCGGATGACAGGAGTCCCAAACCTCGTCCACAGCGCTCGAGATTCGGGTCTTCAAACCACAGCGGATTGTGATGGAACGCATACGAATCACGACTGGCCGTCCAGGGTTCACGATAGATCGGCCAAAATTTGAAGGGCAGCCGCTTGCGCAGCATCGTCAGCGCTTGGTCGGCCGGCTCGCTCAACCGCGGATCTTCCATCGCGGCCAGCGGCGGTATTTCCAACGCTTTGCGGATTTCGATGGAACGGATCGGATTGAGTTTGAGTTCCGCCAGGACTTCGTCGCTGGGACCTTGAACTTCCCCGTCCGGTACAGCAGTGGCAACGGTAGCTTTCGCGTCGTCGGACTGCTCTTGAGCGGCAACCTTTGGGATTTCGGAAGCTGGCGTCGATTCGACGAAGGCTTCCGGCAATTCCTCTGCGGATTGGTTTGGCTCGACGAGTTCCATCACCTCATTCGCTTCTCGCTCAACCAGTTTCATGTTTTCATTCGCATCGTCATCGACGAGGTCTTCCTCGGAGAAGAGCTGCACGACATCGGGCCCTATGGGGGTCGGTGTGGGTTCTTGAACGACAATCTCTTCGTCGAGTGTGCGCGTCGTGCGGACGATTGGCATCTCAGAATCTGGTAACGCAGGTTCGAGCCGTTCGCTGAACTGTGCCGGAGGTTCAGGCTGCGAACTGACGAGGACTTCGGGGGCCACCACTGGCTCGCGTTCCGGGATTTCCAATTCTTTGCTTGCGATTTGAGTCGACGGCCGATCCGCCACCGGCTCTGGTGCAGGAAGAGTTCTGACCGACCGGCCGCCGTACAATCGAGGAGCCACATGAGGTGTTGGACTCGCGATTGCGATTTTGGCCGGCTGGCCGGGCACTTGACGGCGCACGACCGCGTTGGCGGCGGATTGAACGGGGGTCGCCGAACGATTGGCTCGTGGAGCTGGCAGGTCCGGGACGAATTCCATTTTCCCGGACGGCTTTTGTGGCGGTGCCGTCGCCACTTCCTTGGCTCGCGAGTGAGCATTCGCTACCCGACGCGCTGTGGACCCCGGACTCGTCGGTTCCTTGGAAGTTCGCGGCGATGGCACCGAATTCTGCTTCGGCTTGGTGTCTTGGGAACGCACACGATTGGCGGATGGTCCGAGCAACACGAACAGCACCGGGACGGCCAACGGCATGAAACGAATGACGAAGACGGTCCAAGCCGGCGAAAGTTGACGACGTTGCATGATAGAACCTCCCTGGCCTCGGATATCGACCCCAGAAATGACATCCAAACAGCCGCAGTCCAGCTTCCCTCGCTGGCACAACGATTGGGACCGTCACAACCGGAACACTTTCACCAACTCGCGGACCTTGCGAGCGTTTCCAACTCGACCGGGTTCGCCCACTTCGCCGCGCTGTCTGTCGTGCGGCCACATCAGTTTCCAATCGGAGTCCCCTAAAAGGCTGGCTTCCTCCCTTGACGTCTGCTTTCCTATGCCGCCCAACGCTCGCGAATTCGTTATTCCGCAAGCTCAAGGCGAGTTGCTCGCTCGGTTCAGCAGCTTGAAAATATCGGAACGTGCTGTTGGTCTCGATCCCAGCAAGATGGCGAGCAGAGTTAGTTTTGTGAGGATTCAACGGCGTATTCCGACATTGTGGAGTTTTCCGTGCAAGACGCCGATTGGCACAAGGAGACGCCTCGCGCCAGAGTCGCCTCTTGCGCCTAGGTTGTGTGATTGAACCGCGCCGCATTCCGGCTCCGGGTCAAAGGATCGATCCATGCTGTCCCTCCATTGGTTGAGCCGAATTTGGGCTCCACGCCGCAGCGAGCCGTCAGGTCGCGAGCGGACCAAGGAACGCCGCTTGAAACTGCTGCGCTTGGAGCAGCGTCGGGTGCTGAATGCGGACTTCAGTTTCCATCCGAACGCCAGCTTGTCGCTGTCGCACGTCGATGGCGAACTTAGCATTCGAGAGGTCGGCACGCATGTCGAATTCGATCTCGCGGGCAGCGTGTGGCAAGACACGGGAACGAGCGGCCTGACCGTTGATAACAGCACCGCCAACCATTCGATTCTGTCGATCAAAAAAACGGACCTCGAAACGCTCGGTCTCGGCGTGATGATCGGTGCTGCCGATCTTTCGCACCAACTCACGCTGGAGACTCAAGGCAACGCGCTCAACCTGCACTTGATGGCCGGATCGCTCACAGTTCAGGGATTTGGCGATGTTCAACAGGTCGGCGCAAACTCATTTCTCATCCACGATCTGTCGATCACCGCTGGCGATGACGTGACGTTGGAAAACACAACGGTCTCTGGAATCCTCGCGATCACGGCCGAGGACTCGATCCTGCTCAACGGGACGATCGAAGCCGATTCGGCGACGCTGACAGCGTCGCACGGGTTCATCGCGGGCGGTGGCTTGCTGTCGGCCGAGTCGCTGGACTTGCACGCGGAGACCGGCATTCACGGCGGGACGCTGACCGACTCGCTGTCGCTTTCGGCGACGTCGATTTCCGCCGTCAACCTCGGCGACTCCGACGTGCGGTTGTCGAACGCGAACACGCACGACACTTCGGTGACGGAGTTGACGACCGAGGGAGGCGACTTGGTGTTCGCTCAATCGGGCGGCGGCGACGTGACGTTTGTCGGTGAACTCAGCAGCGGCGGCCACTCCGGCGGCAGCATGACCCTGTCCAGCGATGGCAGCCTGACGATCGCCGATGCGGACGACGCGCTCGATTCCGGTGAGGGGACCGGGGGATCGCTGCTGATCGGCAACGCGACCATTCACCGCAGCATTCACGTTGGTGACGGCGACATCTCGATCCTGGGAAACGACAACGACCTGCTGATCACCGACGACATCTTCGCGACCGGTGACATCGAGTTGCAGGCCGACCGCGACGTGATCGTTCTCAGCCGCATCACGGCGCACGGCCCTTTGAGCGACCTCAACATCACGGCCGACGATGATCACGACGGCAGTGGTGGATTCTGGCTCGACGAAGCACCCACCGAAACCGATGCTCAGCTGCACGCCAGCCGCGACATCCACATTTTCGGGGCCAATCTTCGTGCCACGTCCGACGCGTTGGACAGCGTGCGAATCGACGCGGACGGCACGGCTCAGCAAATCGTGGCCGGTCGTGACCTCACGCTCTTGGCCAACATCGGGGCGGGGTATTCCTTGGCGGGAAACATCGTCATTGATGGTCGGCAGACGATCGCCGGTTCACTCACCGTTTTTTCCAACCATCAGATTTTGCTCGGCGCGGACCAAACGGTCGGCGGTGATCTGCTCTTCAAAAATGAAGTGCGACTGGCCCACGATGTCGCGATCACGTCGGGCGGCGATGTCGTTTTCGACAGCACGCTCGACGACGACGGCCTCGACATGACGGGATCAGCGTTGACCGTCACGGCGGTGGACGAAGTCATCTTTGTCGACACGGTTGGAGCCAACGTCGGGGATCGGCTCGATTCGCTGACCGTCATCGACGCGGGTTCTGTCGACTTCCTGAATTCGGTCACGCTGGAAGGCGATCTGCGCGTGACGACGCAGTCCAGTTCCGATCCGTCGGAGGGGCGAATCAATTTTCACAGCGCGGTCACCACCAACGCCGGGTTGGCTACTGGATCGGTCGAAATCCACAACGCCGGCCCATTGACCATCAGTTCGCAGGCCGAGTTCCTGGTGGCTGGCACTTTCACGCAGCAAGGCTTCGGAACAACGGAACTGGGAGCCAGCCTGACCACGTTGGGGGGCGGCGTGCTCTTCAGCGATGCGGTGTTGTTGACCGAATCGGTCAGCATCAACAGCAGCCCAGCGAACGGCGACATCACGTTCCGCGGTCCGATCAACAGCGAAGACGACGGCGGCGGCGAACACAACTCGCTGACGCTGACGGCAGGGTTGGGAAACGTCTCGTTCGGCAGCGATCTCGGAGCCGGAACGCTTGGCGATCAAACGCTCGGCAATCTGACGGTCGTGTCTGCCAGAAGCGTCGTCTTCGGATCGTTCGTGGACGGTGCTCCCGGCACGGCGGGACCGTTGACGCAGATTCTGCTCGACGGCGCGATGGACGTCGGAGTCGGCGGTAACGTTGTCGAGAACGGGATCATCTTCGAGACCGGCAGCGGCTCGATCAATCTCGTCACAACCGACGACGTCGTGCGGCTCAACGGCCCCGTCTCGCTGCTGACCAGTTTGAACATCAACACCAACGCCACCGGTGACGGCGGCCACGTCACGTTCACGTCGGCAGCGAGCATCGACGGCGAGTCCGACAGCTCCAACGGCCTGACCATCGACGCCGGTCTTTCACGAGTCGTCTTCAACAACGACATCGGCCGAACCAGCAAGATCGGAGTCTTCACGATCACACAAGCCGACGCTGGAGTTCTCTTCGGCGAAGACGACACCGATCAGGGCCCTGGCACGACCGGCCCCGTGACGACAATCATCACCGATGGCGAGATCAACATCGGAGTCGATGACCACGTCATTATCGGTGGCATCGTGCTCAACGGCGGACTCAGCACGCTGCGGATCGAGACGCCGGATCGAGCCGTCCGATTCAACGGCCCGCTCACGATCGAGTCGGACGTGGACATCAACTCGAACGCTAATTTCACGGGCATTCCCACGCGCCTGCTGGACGGCACATTCGACATCATCGGCGGTGCGTTGACGTTCACGTCGGACACAACCATCGACAGTCAGGACGGCGAGTGCAACGACCTGACGATCGACGTCGGAGAACAGCAAGTCTTGTTCAACGCGAATCTCGGCGTCGGAGTCTTCGGCGATCAGAAACTCGGCAAGCTAACGATCACGCAGGCGGACAACGGCGTCATTTTCGGAGAAAGCGACGTCCATCTCGGCCCCGGCCTGACCGGCCCGGTGACCGCCATCGCAACCTGCGAGGCGATCAACATCGGTGTGACCAATCACGTCATCGGCGGCGCGGGCATCGTGTTCAATGCGGGGTTGGACGATTTTCTGGAACCCCGAACGTTCCACCTCACGACCGAGGACGCCAGCGTGCGGCTCAACGGAGTGGTCACGCTCAACAGCGACCTCGATGTCGACACGAATGCGATGATCGACACTGGCGGCGGCACGGTGACATTCACGTCCGCGGCAACGATCGACAGCGAAACCGGCGAGACGAGCAGCCTGACCATCGACGCGGGCACGCAACAAGTCTTGTTCAACAACGACCTCGGAGCGATCAACCCGCTCGGAGCACTGACCATCACGCAGGCCGACTTCGGAGTCCGATTCGGGCAGGCGGGCATTCCGGGCGAAGCCGACATCGGTCAACGCTCCGACGAACTGGGACTGATTTCGAAGATCGCGACCGACGGCCCGATTGACATCGGTATCGGCAGTCACGTCATCACCGGCGGCATCGTGCTCAATAATGGCGACGGTACGCTGGCCATCACGACGACCGATGACACCGTGAGATTCAATGGCTTCGTCACGCTCGCGTCCGATGTGGACATCAACACGAATTTCACGCCGCTTTCCGGCGGTGCGACGGTCACCTTCACCGAAGCCGCGATGATCAATAGTCTGCTCGACGAAAAGATCGAAGTCATCGCGGAGTTCAATGACCTGACGATTGACGCCGGCGTGGCACAAGTGCTCTTCAACAACGACATCGGCACCGTGCAATCGCTGGGAGCCTTGACCGTCACGCAAGCAGACTTCGGCGTGATCTTCGGCCAGAGCGATACCGACTTGGGGCCAGGCACGACTGGTCCGGTCGGCTGGATCAACACGGACGATGCCATCGACATCGGAGTCGGTGATCACGTCATCGAAGGCGTGGGCATCGTGCTCAATGCCGGAGTCGAATCGCTGCTCATCACGACCACCGATGACACCGTGCGGTTCAACGGAGCGGTCAGGCTTGGGACCGACTTGAACATCAACACGAAGAGCGACACGGATCAGGTTGGCGGCACGGTCACGTTCACGGAGTCCGCGACCATCGACAGCGAAACGGGCCAGTTCTACGACCTGACCATCGACGTCGGGACTCAGCAGGCGTTGTTCAACAACAATCTTGGCGAATCACAATCGCTGGGGACATTCACCATCGAACAAGCCGACGCCGGTGTGATCTTCGGCGAAAACGAGGAGCGGCAAGGTCCGGGCACGACTGGCCCGGTGACGATCATCACCACCTCCGGATCGATCGACATTGGTGTGGGCGAGCACGTCATCATTGGCGGCATTGTTTTCAACGCGGGCGAGGGCACGCTGCTCATCACGACGGCCGGCGATCCGCCTCCACGGCAACCCGAACTCGAACAGTTGCCGCTCCCGGAATTGCCACGCCCGGTTCGGTTCAACGGAGCCGTCACACTCATTTCGGACGTGGAGATCAACACACATTCCGACGGTTTCGCTTCGGACGACGACACCACGACAGACGCCACATTCTTCATCGGCGGGCGAACCGTGATCTTCACCTCGGCCGCGACCATTGATAGCGGCCCGCTGGGTGAGGCCAGAAATCTGACGATCGACGCGGGCACGCAGCAAGTGCTGTTCAACAACAACTTGGGCGAGACCAATCCGCTGGGTCTGTTGACGATCACGCAGGCGGACGACGGCGTCATCTTCGGACAGACCGACACCGATCAAGGTCCGGGCACGACCGGCCCCGTGACCACCATCGCCACCGACGACGCGATCGACATCGGAGTCGGTAGCAACTCCATCAATGCCCAAGCTCGTGACGCCGATGGGGGCGAGACCGGCATTGTCGTCGGCATCGTATTCAACGCCGGTGGCGACACGCTGCAGATCACGACGACCGACGATCCCATCCGATTCAACGGGCCGATCACGCTGAACTCGAACATCGACATCAACACAAACACGTCAGGGATCGGCGAGGACGTGACCTTTACGTCGGCCGCAACCATCGATAGCCAGGCTGCTCCCGATGACGAACACAACGATCTCGTCATCGACGCCGGCTCCGGAGCGGTCTTCTTCAACAACAACATCGGAGCCACGCAGTCGCTCGGCAGCTTCACGATCACACAAGCGGACGCGGGAGTGACGTTCGGCCAGCACGACCAATTCGAGCGTCCAGGATTGCTTGGCCCGGTCAACATGATCATCACGGAAGGTCCGATCGACATCGGCGCCGGAGACAACGTGATCACCGACGGCATTCAACTCAACGGCGGTTTGCAGCCCGTGTCCGAGTTGATTCCGGTCTTGATCGTGAGCCACCTGGACAGCATCCGCTTCAACGGTTTGATCGTCAGCCAAGTCGAACCGCTCGACATGAACGGCATTCCGGTCCACTTGCCGGAAGTCGATTTGACGATCAACGCGGCCACCGGCGTGTTGCTGACGAACGCGTCCGGAATCCTGACCGACGACTACAACGTCGTCATCAATGCCGACACCGACGACGATTCGGTCGGCGATGTCGTCATGGACGAGCAGACGCGGATCGTCGCCGACGCGGGGTTCATCGACCTGCGCGGTGCCAACGTGCTGCTCGGCGAAATCGAGACGACGAACGGGAATCTGGTGGGTGACACGAATCCCGCCGTCAGAATCACCGCCACGTTTGGGGCCATCGTCGACATCAATGATGGCTTCGATGAAGACAGGAACCTCGCCGAAGGGTTGAACATCGTCGCTCGCACGGTCGCCTCGGACACAGATCGTGCGGGAGTCGTGCTGGATGCCGTGCTGGGAATCGGCTCCGGCAACGCGCTCGAAACTGAAATCAAGTCGCTGATCGCCTTCAATCACGACTTGGACATCGATGGTGACGACGTTGTCGACACTCCGGCGGACGGCAACATCGAACTGCATGACATCAGCGGCTTGGCCGAAGACACTGCGGTGGTCGACGACCCGCGCACCGGCTCCGAGCACAAAGTCGATTTGATCTTCGTCCACAATCAGGCGAATCCGCTGGAAACGGGAGACCCCGACCGAGGCGTGATCGACATCAACGTCGAGTTCGGCGACTTACGAGTCCTCGACGACGGATCACGCACGCTGCTCGACGAGATGATCAACGACATCGACCCCGGCGATCTGGCGGTTGCGGCCGTGCAGTCCGAAAACACAATCCGACTGACGGCCGACACGCTCGAGATTGCTGACGATTTGCTGGCCATTCAGGACGAACCCGCGACCGCCGATGAGATCTTCGAAATCATCGAGCTCAATGCTCGCGCCGACTTTTTCCTGGAGACAGGCCGAGTCATCTCGACGGACCAGAACTACGCCAGTTCATTGGCGTTCAGCTTCGAGGACTTGAACCAGAATCGCCGGCTCGATCCCGACGAGGACACCAACGACAATTTCATCCTCGATTATGAGGCGGATCCCAAGCCCAAAATCCTCGCCGACGACTTCCACAAGGATGTGATTCACATCACTGCCGACTTTGACCGCAATGGACGCACGGTTTCGACGGCGGTCACCCGCGACTCTGAATTTCCCGGTTCCCCCCTCATCGACAGAGTCATCGTGGACATGAACGAAAACGGTGTGGTCGATGTCGGCTTCCAGAACAACGGCGAAGACAACAGCAACGACGACATTAATGAGGACGTGAACGACAACGGCCTCCTCGACACGGGAGAAGACACGAATGGCAACGGACTGCTGGATGTTGCCGTTAGCAATCTCAGTGAGGACGTGAATCACAACGGCGACCTCGACACAGGAGAAGACACGAACGGCAATGGACTGTTGGACGTTGCCAGCGACGGCAAGGTGTTCCTGGGCGAGGGGGCGACGATCAGCACGAACTCGGGCATCGAACAGCAGGTTTCGATTCGGCCCGATGTGGGAAAGATCGACACCGCATTCTTCGAGCACGACATGGTCGTCGTGAGCGATTTGGACTCGAACGGGACCGGACCGTCGGGCGAACTGCTGCTGGGCACGATTCGGGTGCCGATTGGACGGCCCGGCGAAAAGAACCTCATTCTGGACATCGACTGGGGCGATGTGACGCCG
Source organism: Candidatus Kuenenia stuttgartensis (assembly GCA_945861865.1). Taxonomy (GTDB): domain Bacteria; phylum Planctomycetota; class Planctomycetia; order Planctomycetales; family Planctomycetaceae; genus SXKJ01. Next base: position 22,956 of record CAMAWN010000057.1, read on the forward strand.
CCCGATCTGAACAACGTGCTGGCTCCGACGTTGCAGCCCGATGGGTCGTATCTCTTCGATCGGGTGATCGACAAAACCAACACGCGGTTCTTGATCCCGGAAGGGGGCCTGATCTACGAGATTCCTCACGAGTACACGAACCTGTCGCTGAACTTCCCCGAAGGACAGCCTGACCGCGTGCTTCCATCCGATCCGTTCGTCGTGCGGTTTTCAGTCTCGCAGCACTCCTCGATTCTGATCGAAGGCCGAGCGATCGCGGCACCGGACGACGAATCGAATTTCGCCAACGTGCCGCTCAGCGCTCCGCTGGAGCCAGACACCATTCCGCTGGCCCTGCTGTCCACTACCGACGTCCGCGACAATCCCGCTTTGCTGCTGCCGCGGTTTGATAATGGCGTCGCTCAATTCACGATTCCGACGTCCAAGAGTTTCGCCTTGCCGCTCAATCGATCCCCTGATGCACCACCGCCAGAGCCGCCGAGATTCACCGCGCCGCCGCCAGCCACGCTGACACCACCGCAATCGACGACCGAAACCAACCGCGGTGCGGCGGCGTCATCCAGTGTCGGCACCGACGAGTACTTTGAACTCCGCCTCATCGATGAGGATGGTTCGTTGAAATCCAAGCAACGACTCAACGGCAAGAACGACGGCGAATTGCTGTTGAACAACCGCGAGTTGTTCGAGGAATTCGTGCGCGAGCGGAGCGACGGAGACTACGAGATTTGGTTCGTCACCAAAGACATCCGCGAAGGAGCGTTGATCGAACGGCCCGTGATCCAGTTTCGCCTCGAGAGTGGTCGAGTGTCTCCGCAAGGCAACGATGCGATACAGCTCCTCAAACCGTTCAAGCTCATTCCTGTTCCCGCCGAGCCTCCAGCCCTGCCACCGGATGGTGACGGTCGTGCGGACAGTGACGACGATGGCAACATGAACGGCAACACCGAATCGAACGGTCAACCGGACACTGACCTCCGGCTCGAAGAATCACCAGCCGACTTGCCGAAAAATCAGACATCCCCCAATCCATTTTCCGATCCAGTAATCGACGCTGACGAATCTGAGGAAACGTCCGAGCGGCTGTCCCCAGACGAACATTCCAAAGTCGGACCAACCTCCGAATTCGATTCAACCACATCCAGTGTTGCCGCTTTGACCGCCGGAACCCTGATCTTTGGCACGACTCGCCGTCCCCCACACCGTGCATCACTCGCAACGTCGTCCCGATTTTCCAATGCCTCACGACTGTCTCGCAAACTGAACACGTCCGATTCTTAGCGCTGAAAACGCCTTGTGGCCCAAGATCATCATTCCCCGCGTGCTGTCTCTACACATAAACACGCGTTGTTAAACCAAGCCCACGAGCGCCAACACAGATTAACAACTCAAAAACTCAACCGAACCGGGAGCTTTGAGCTTTATTAAAAAAAAGCCTGTTTTTGCCTATTTCTGCGAGTGATCGGCCCGTTCGTGGGACTCACACAGGGAGTTCAGAGAGTTGCCGCCGCATTGGCCAGTGATTTGCTCTTGTTGATTTCTGATCTGAAGAGAGGTTATTTTTCCAACCGAGTCGTCTCCGTGCCGTGCTCCTCAGGAGGCGGCTTAGGGCGACGAACCGAGCCACCCGCTGACGGTCACGGCCCGGCCGAGAAACGACTTCGATTCGCGCGTCAAACAGACCAGTAATCGTCTCCATATTTTCAAGGGAAAGAAGCCAAATGTCGAAATCTCTCTGGTCCCGTTCGGTTTGGAATTCGTTGTTCAATCGCACGAGTACGCGACGCTTGGCGAAAAAACGCCTCAATGGCCAGCGGGCCAATTTGAAGGCCAGTACGCCAATGGAAACTCTGGAAGAGCGCGTCGTGCTCGCGGCGGAAGTGGTGTTCGATTCCAGTGCCAACGCGCTCACGGTGACGGACCTCGACGTCACTGCCGATGCCTATTCATTCACGATCAAAGCCGGTTCGGACTACACCGACATTCTGGTGAATGGAAAATTCCAAACCCGACTGACGGAAGTGAACTCTGAAAATATCGCGACGATTACGTTCGCAGGCGGAGCCGGTGGCGGAACCGAAACACTCTCGGTGAGCGGCGTCAATGGATTGAACGGCGAGGTGACGATCAATCTCACCGATACGGAAAACCTGCTGCTCAACACCAAGACGACCACAGTCATCGCCACTGGCACCTCGACCGGACTGGCGCTGGGCAAGAGTACCGTGGACGGGACATTGACGATGTCCGGTGCCGGCCTGGGAAGCGTCACTCAGTTTGGAAAGGTGAACGTGACGGGCGAGACGTCGATCGACACCGGAACGGCCGGCGACACCATTACGCTGTCGTCATCGAATTCGTTCGGGCGGTTGTTGTTGACCGGCACGAGCGTGAACATCAGGGAAGCGGGTGCGACGGATCTGGGGTTGGTGACGACGGGGGGAGCCGGATCGCTGACCGTCAAGTCCGGCGGTGCGATCACCGACAGCGGTACGATCACGGCCGGTTCTGGGGGAACCACTCTGACCGCCAGCGGCAATGAGATCACGCTCGATGAAGCCGCTTCGACATTCGCCGGAGTTTTGGCGGCCAAGGGTTCGAACATCCAAATCGACAATAACGCTGCGACGAACCTCGGCAATGTGACGGCCGCCGGAACGTTCACGTTGACATCGGCCGGAGCGGTCACCCATACGGCCGGCAATGTGAAGGTCACGGACGCGGCCACGATCGCCACGGACACGCCCGCTTCGCAAGACATCACTATTACGGCTGGGACCAATAGCTTTGGTTCGCTGGTGCTCAGCGCCAACGACATCGCGATCACCCAAAAGGGTGCGATGAACCTGGGCACGACGAAGGCCACAGGGAATTTGACGATGATTGCCAAGGGTGCCATCACGGACTCCGGGACAATCGACGTTGATCTCGATACCACATTCACGACCACCAACAAATGCGATATTACTCTGGACGATTCGACCTCGACCTATGGTACTGCCGGTGGTGACACGCTGGCGCTGACGGGCCTGAACATTTCCGTGATCAACAACCGCGCCACGGCGCTTGAGGACGTTACGGCGAAGGGCACCTTCACGTTGGAATCTGCGGGAGCGGTGACGCAACCGGGAACGGCCACCGTGAAAGGTCGTGCCACGGTGACGGCGAACAATGGGGCGGCGGCTATCACAATGGACGATGTCGCCAACGCGTTTGGTTCGATTTCCTTGTTTTGCAGTACCGCCGACATTGCCGAAGCCGGAGCCACAGATTTGTTCACCTCGGAGTTCGGCGCTGGTGGGCTGGAATTACTCTCAACGGGAGACGTGACCGATAGCGGCACGCTGAAGGTCACGGGATCCACCCTTATCACCGCCACCGGCAAGAACATCACACTGGATACCGCCGACTCATTCTTTCTCGACGGCCTTACCTTGACCGGTAGCAACGTGGCCATCACGAACATTGTCGAAACGGACTTCGATGCGGTCACAGCCACGGGCAATTTCACGGTCACTTCCGATGGCGATGTGACGGATACCGGTAACGTCCTTGTGACTGGCCGTTTGACCGTGACGACCCTTGGCGACATCGTGTTGAATCAATCGAATACCGCCGCCTCGATCGCCCTGAGCGGCGGTGGCGGAGATCTTGGTGAGGTGCGGTTTGTGGACACCGCGGGTGGATTGGACATTGTTTCCGTCAACTCCGTGGGAAAGTTGATCGTGACCACGACGGGGGGGGCCTTGACCGACAGTGGAGCGATCACCGTCGCCGACGCGACGACGTTGGCGGCGGGCGCGGGTAACAACATCACGCTGGATACCGCCACGAACCAATTCCAAGACAACGTGACGATCACGTCGGGCCTGACGGTGACCTTGGTCGATAACGACGGCTTGGGGCTCGGCTTCGGCGTGTCAACGATCTCCGGCAACTTGATTCTGACCGCGGATGGTGATGTCACCACCAACGGAAATGCCGTGTCGGTCGGTACTGGGGCAACCACGATCACTGTCAATGCAGGCTCGACCGGAAGCATCAGTTTGACCAACGTCACGCTACCGAATAATGCAATTACATTGACGTTGACTGGCGTCAATGGGACGCTGACTCCGGTTGCTGGCAGTCCCGCGGCTCGCACCGTGGACTTAGGAACCACTTCGCTCTCCGGTTTTCTGACACTCACCGAAGTGAACAGCGTGACGGACAGCGGCAAATTGACCATCGCCGGCACGGTGTCGATCACCACAGACGATAACACTGTGGATGACATCACGCTCAATTCGGTCGGCAACACGTTCGGCACGCTGAATCTGAGTGCCGACGACATCACCATCGTGGAAGCGGCCGCCACTGACCTGGGAACGGTCACGGCGTTAGGCCTGACGGCTGGTGCTTCGGAAGGCACCTTGACCGTCACGTCCAGTGGCGCGGTGACCGATAGCGGCACGATCCTCGTCGGCATCGTTGATGCTGGCGCTGGCACTGCTCTTGGTGCGACGTCGATCACCGCCACCGGCAACAACATCACACTGGATTCGACGGCGAACAGCTTCGATGGTGCGCTGACTCTGACCGGAGCCAATGTCACGATTAAAGATGATGCGAACACGGTCCTCACCTCGGTCACGGCCTCGGGCACGTTCACGTTGACCACGGCGACCGCCGTGACGCAGACGGGCAACGTGATCGTGACTGGTTTGGCGACGATCACGACGGGCACGACGATCGACCTGGATCTTGACGTCTCGACGATCAACTTCGGCTCACTGTCGTTGACCGGCACGGACATCGACATCGTGGAAGACAGCGCGACCGTTCTGGCGTTGGTCAGCGGCAGCACCTTGAACCTGTTGTCGGCCGGTTCAATTACGGACACCGGCACGTTGACGTTGGCCGGTGCTTCGAGCTTCCAAGCGGGTAGGGGTTTAAATAAACTCGAAGCGATCATTCTGAATGATCCCTCTTCGACGTTTAACGTCCTGGCCTTGGATGGTGGCATCGTGACGTTGGTCGAAAACGTGGCGCCCCTAAACCTGTCCACGGTTCTGGTCAATGTGGCGAATGGATTGCCTGGAGGAAACTCGACGACCGTCACGAACCACGCGGATTCGACGATGACGATCACTTCGGCGGGCGACGTCGAGCACCTCGGCGGGACGTTGACGGTTCTGGGCCGCTTGTCGATCAATGCCAACAGTGGCACGGGAACCGTGCAACTGTTCGGCGGTACGGACAACTTTGAATCGCTGTCGATCACCGCCTCCTCCGCGACCGTCGATGAGGATTCGGCGACGAGTCTGGCCACGACCTCAATTACCGGAGCCTTCAACCTGACCACGGCAGGGAATGTCACCGACAGCGGTGTGCTGACCCTTGGTGGTTTGACCACGATTACGACCTCGGCGGGTGGCGATATCACGCTCGATACGGCCAACTCCAGCTTCAGCTCGATTGACCTGTCAGGTGGCGACGTGACGATTCTGGCCTACTCGGGCCTGGAGATCATCGACGCGGATGCTACGGCCGGCGACCTCATCATCATCGCCAGCGGCGGGATCACCGATGGAGGCATCTTACGGACCATCAGTGCCACCAGCGACGTCTTCATCCAAGCCGGTCTGGACACGGTCACCCCGGCGCGCCAGCTCAGCCCGGCGGTCCCGGCCGACCTCGCGCTGCTCAATGCCCTCGACCTGGCCTTCTCCGATCCGAGCTTCGGGGCCGGTGCCACGGAAATCTACGTCGGCTCGATCGTCAACCACCTGTAACCGTCGAACACGCCCTCCGGCGTGCCGACCGTCAACACAAAACCTCAACCGCACTCAGCCTTGGCTGGGTGCGGTTTTTTGTTTTGGTACGCCAACGTGCCCCGGCGAGCCGGACACCCACCGGCTCGCCGTTCTCATTTCTGCGGCCCTCTTCGTGCCTCCGTGTTCAAAAGAAGTCAGCACGACGCGCCAGCGAGTGGTTCTTCCCGAACAACCACTCGAACAACCACTCGCTGGCGCGTCGTGCTGGTACGATCGGTTGCCTTCCGCCTCAGCCCTCCTGATCGCGAATGGACGTGAGTCTCATCGGCTGGGTGCTGGCGATGGCAGCCAAGCGGTCCAACCGCTCCATCGTGCCGTTGACGACCCCTCAACGCCCAAAGTATTTGATCTTCCCTCGATTTTTCTTTTGCCAAACTCCGCAGGCGTGAGGGGAAACTCCGCGTAGGGCTTCGATGACTTTCCGGTCAACGATTTTCGAGAACGCGGAGAGAGAGTAGACTGGCCGCTCATTCGATACCTCCAATTTCAGGAATTCGGGTGACGTCACCCTCGTCGGCAGCATCCGAAGGGGGGCAGCTACAAATAGTGGAAAGTATCACACGAAAAATTGCGCAAACGTTCGTGAACTCGATTGAAAGGCGACTCAACAGGACTCCTGAAATGGTGAAAAACACCGAGAAATCGGCACTTTGCTCCCGTAGCTCAGTTGGATAGAGCGACGGTTTCCTAAATCAGCCGAATACATGCCAAAAAGTGCTGAAAACACCGGGATTTTTCGAGTCAAATGCACTTCGCGAATCGTGTCGTTTGACGTTGCGAAATGCGGGAAAATGAAGGCGAGTGACGGTCTGCGGTTGTAGTTTTGGTTGTAGTTCGTGAGTGACGCGATGCAATTTCACATAGAGATCAGAACGCAGCTTGTGCTTCGTTTCCTCGTCCGCGTGCTCCGCGACCAGCTTGCCGGCATCAATCATCTTGTCGCCGACACCAGCCGACTTTGCCAAGTCTTTCCGAGTATTGACAGGATTTTGTTTTGGCAATTTTGCCAAAACAGAATCCGGCTTGCGGACCTGCGCGGCCTTCGCCTTCGCCTTTAACAGCGGCTCCAGCTTCAACGCCAATTCGACCCGTGTGAACGCTGCGAGGTTCCGCCGGCCGAACTGGTTCTTGATGATCCAGATTTTCGCGTCGTCGCGGGTCTCGAACGGCATCTCCACGATCGACGGCATCAATCTTCTTGTCGGCCTTCACGACTTCATTGCCGGAAGCGAGCACCGTTTCGACCTTGTGGACGGTGTCCTCGGAGACGCCGGCCGAAGCCGCGATTTGCTTCCGCGTGTCGATGGGTTCGGCCTTCGACAATGTTGTCGAAGGCCGGGGATCAGCACCGCCAGTCGATGTTTTAAGGTTCGCTTTCGCCTTCGCCGCGATCAGCGGTTTGAGCTTCAACTCCAACGCGACACGCATTACGGGTGCGAGGTTCCGCCGGCCGAACTGGTTCTTGATGATCCAGATTTTCGCGTCGTCGCGGGTGATCTCGTCATCAGCAGCAAAAACGACCGCCGACGATTGCGCAGGATCGACGCGGAGCCATCGGCGCGACTCAGAGTACGTCCAGAACATTGCGATGGCAGAGCGTCAGTCTGCGGAGCATCGGGTCAAGTGGACGGCGAGTGCATCACGTTGACCGACCAGTCTGGCGAACGAGCGTTGCAGTTCGAGGTGGCTGGGGTATTGGTCGAGTGAATGAGCCGCTCTGACGATCATGGCGTTGACCTGCTCCAGTGCCGCCTCGATCAGTTGCTTGTCGCTGTCGCCGCAATGCACAAAACGTGGGTCAGCGAACCGTGGTGGCTGATGGTGCAGCAAGCTATCGGCGGGATCGTTGCAAAGTCGGGTCAGAATCATCGCAGGTCTCCAGTCGTTGTGGTGGGGAGTGAAAAACCGCCGTCACCGCCATCAACGGCGAAAGGTCCGTCTCCGGCGGCGCGGCGGGAAAGGATCTCAGGTGTTGCTCGGCATCGCTTCGGCGGTAGCAGCAGCAGCGAACTCGGCGTCGATCGCGCGGTAATCGTCGTGCATGTTCGGAACGGGGAAAGGCAAGCCGGTCAGTTCAGAGAGCGTGCGATGCGCCTCTTGTGATTCAGCCGCTAGCAATCCCTCCTGCAAAGTCATTACTCGCAGGTGAACCGCCTTCTTCTCAAGTTCCCGCTGAACAACCAGCGCATGGGCGCGATGCGGACCGATTTGAAGACTAAAGCGGTATGCGCTCGCCGATCTCTCACGGAACAGGCCAGCCAGCGCCTTCAGGCGTTCGATCTCATGCTGACGATTCACAGCGACCTGCAACTCGTTCAGGTTTTTTCCGCTCGACTTCATCCATGCGGCGACTTCTTTCTCGGTCGCTTCGCCATGCGCGACACGCTCGGCGAGAATTGGCAATTCCGCCTCGAATCGCTGCCGTTCTGCCTCAGACTTTTCTC